>CAZDNY010000170.1:0-7065 GCA_964506885.1 uncultured Hyphomicrobiaceae bacterium
GCGCTTCGGTTCATGGATCATGCCGCTGCTGCGCCTGCTCGCCAGGGCGAAACGTCTGCGCGGCACCCCCTTCGACATCTTCGGCTACAGCGCCGAACGCCGCGCCGAGCGGCGTCTCATCGCCCTGTACGAAGCCGACCTTGACCGCATCGCCACGATGCTGAGTCCTGAAAACCTTCCCGCCGCGATCGCGCTGGCAAGCTGGCCCCTGCAGATCAAGGGCTACGGGATCCTCAAGCACGATGCGATCGCGCGGGCCAGAGCACATCGCGCCGATCTTGTGGCCGCAATGGAACACGCAGCAAGCCCCGACGCGCGCAGCGCTGCGCAATGACACCCCGACAGCCCGCCGGAGCGAGAACGGAAAACTGATGCCCGCCGGCGATCGGCCCGCGTCACCCCGTTTCAGCGCTCTTTGCTGCGACAATCGCGATTTGCCAGAAAAACATGGATGTATATGCGAGCCGCTCCAAAGCCCGTGTTCTGGCCAAATTTCTGCATTATCAGTGCGATCTGGAAGCGTAGCCGGCACATCGGCACCCCTACGCCCGCACGCGCCGCCTTAAGTTAAGACGACCGTAAGATTTTATTCAGGTGTCCAATGGTGTAGGATTGTTGAAATTGATCTGGAAGGATGAGCGGACAGCGCCCGGCATGAACGCCACGGCCCGTTCGCTATTTATGTTGCCGCAAGGAATGAAATCACGACGCCGAGAATTACGGCCGTCCTTCATCCAGACCGATACCGCTGCGCTGTGCCGGGCCTGACGCAGCGCAGACAACGCAAAAGGGTGCCTCGCAATGAACGCCACCTCGCTCGATCAGCTGCGCACCGTGCCAGGCGGGCGCGACCCTCAAGACGAGAAGATGGAGCAGATCCGCGACCTTCTCGTCGGCGACGTCATCCGCCGCACCGAACGGCGCCTTTCCGACATCGAAAAGCGTCTCGACGACCTGGAATCGAGCGTCGGCAGTCGCCTGTCGGCGTTGCACGCCCGCCTGGAGGCACTGGCCGGCGAGGTGGGCGCGGAGCACCGCACCGCATTCGATGAATTGTCCAAGTGCGTGCTCGACCTGTCCGAGCGCATTCGCAATATCTCGCGGCAGTAGCTGCAGCAATGACTGGGGCAGAGTTGGTACGGTGCGTTCACGTAGTCTTCGCAGGAGTCGCGACTGATGGCGGGTAACATCACGTCGCAAGGCGTCACCAAGCTCAAGGAGCTGCTGTTCGACAGCGAGGCGGAACGTCTCGCCGATCTTGCACGCCGTCTCGATGCGCTCGGCAATGCGCACGAGGAACTGCGCAACGCCATCGCCGACCGCAAGGCCTACGAGGAAGGCGCACGCGCCGAACTCGCACGCCGCCTCGATGCCGTCTACGACCGCGCCGGCTCCGCCGACCGCTTCTCGCTGGCTGTCTCCGACGTCCTCGACGATGCCATTATCCGCACCGAGCGCGAGCGTCACAGCGAACTTCAGACCGCTCTGGCCCCCGTCGTCGTCAAGACCGTCAAGACCGAGATCGTCAACTCGCAGGACGCACTCGTTGAAGCGCTCTACCCGATGACCGGCCAGATGGTGAAGGCCTACGTCGCCAGCGCCATGAAAGACCTCGTCAATCAGGTCAATCGCCGGCTCGAAAGCAACGCCTTCATGCTGCGCTTGAAGAGCCTCACCACCGGTCGCTCGATGGCCGAACTGGCACTTGCCGAAAGCCAGCGCCTCGAGGTCGAGGAATTGCTGCTGATCCGCCGCAGCACCGGCGAATTGATGGCCCGCTGGCCCGAAAAGCCCGGCAGCAACAACCACGACCACGTTCTGGGCGGCGTCCTGACCGCCATCAACTCCTTCGCCACCGAAGCGCTGGAAGAGGACGAGAACACCCTGCGCCAGATCGATCTGGGCGCATCGCAGGTCTATCTGCGTACTTCCCCCACCTATCTTCTCGCCGCCAAGTGCTCGGGCACAGCCGGTCGCTCCATCGAGCAGGTGATCGATGACGAGTTCCTCGCAACCGTATCCGGCATCCGCGGAGACGACGAGGCCAACACGCTGGCCGCCGAAGGCATCGCAACCCTCGGGCCGCGCATTACCGCGCGCATCGCCGAACAGTACGACATCATCGACCGTCCGGCATTGGGGGTGAGCCCGGTCAAGATCATGGCGGTCCTCATCGGCCTGCCGCTGCTGGCCTGGGTCGCCTGGTCGACCTACGTGTCCTACGAGACCAATCGTGTCCGCGAGACAGCCCGCCAGATCATCGAGACGAGCCCCGAGATCCAGGGCTATCCCACCACGCTGACTGTCGCGCCGCGCGGTCGGTCCTTGACGATATCCGGCCTGGCGCCGAGCGATCCCGCCCTGCAGACCGTGATCGACCGATTGTCCGGGGCACTGCCCGACACGGCGATCGATAGTCAGATGGCCGTCGTCCCGCAAGGCGCCCAGGATCGCAGCCCCGAGATCGCCGCGTTGCGCAAGCAGCTCGCTGAGCTCAACCGCGATCTGCCGCGCCGCACCGCCCTGCGCACGCTGCTCCAGGCTGATCAGGGCCTCTCCGACGCCGGCCACCATCTCGCCCGGCTCGCAGCGCTCGGCGAAGCATCCGACAGCGAAGCGGCACGCGCGCAGGGGCGCTCCGCGATCGCGATGACTAAGCCACTTGATGCGGCACGCGCGGGCGTCGCCGACGCGCTGACGGCCTTGAACGCAGGCGCTCCAGCCTCCGACGCGGCACAGGCTCTCGCAACGACGCTCAACCAGCGCGCTGATGCACTCGAAAGTGCACTCTCCGGCCTCTCTCGTCAGGCAAGCCTGATCGGCCTGCAGACCGCGCCTTCGACCGGCCAGGACGCCATTCCCTCCGGCACCACCGAGCCGGCTTACGACTTGGCTGCTGAACGACTTTCGGCTATCGCCCAGCGCTTGCAGCTTGTCGCCGTCGCCCTCATCCAGGCGGAACAAACGCGCGCTGCGATCCCGAAACCGGCGCCGCCCCCCGTCATACCCGGCCCCACGTCGCTCGACAGGCTTGCTGGCTACATCAAGACGAACGCCATCTTCTTCTCCGATGCAATCGACTATCGCAGCGCCGATGCGGCCGAAAGCACACTCGATGCCCTGGCCAAGCTGATGCTCGATACGGACGTGCTCGTGCGCGTGGTGGGCTACACCGACGAGCGCGGCACCGCCAGCCGCAACAGCTCGTTGTCACAGCTGCGCGCCGACAAGGTACGTGATGCATTGATCACGCGCGGCGTCCCCGCATCGCGTCTGGTCGCCGTCGGTCGCACCTCGATCAACGACATATCGACCGCTGTCGGCCCGCAGAGCCCCAACCGACGCGTCGAGTTCGAGATCGGCTTCAAGGGCGAAACCACACCATGACCGCGCGCAAGGTAATGCTGCTCGGCGAAATCGGCGTTGGCAAATCCTCACTCGTCAAGCGTTTGGTCTTCGATCGCTTCGAAACCGACTACAAGCCAACGCTCGGCGTCGACGTGTATCGCTACGAGGTGCCGCCCGTAGAAGGTCGCGAGCCCTTGACGCTGATCATCTGGGACACCGACGGCAACTTCGGCGACGCAATGTTCCGCCACGTCTACATGAAGGAAGCAGCCGGCGCCTTCATCATCGGCGACGTCACCCGCCGCGCAACCCTGGAAACGATGCTGCGGCTTTCGGAAGGCTTTCGCGAGCACTTTCCAGGTCGCTACGAGGCGCTCATCGTCAACAAGCTCGATCTCGTCGAGCACGAGACCTTGACCCTGCCCGACGCGCTGTGCGCACACCGGGACGGCGTCTTCCATACCAGTGCCATGACCGGCGAAAACGTTCAGCACGCCTTCCACGAGGCCGCCGCAACGATCCTGAGGCGGCGGCTTTGACAAGCACAGACGAGCCCCGCGCCAAAGCCGGCATGAATGCCGACCCACCGGCACCGAGCCCATTGCTTGCCGCCGGTCGCATGATGGCCGAGCGCGGCGTCTATGGCCTTGTCTGGTTCGATGACGACCTCATTATCACCGCGCGCTACGGGCGGCTTGCCGAATTCATGGAGGTGGGCGAACCGCTGATGGAGGTCTGCCTGCCGCTCATCGGCCTCGACGACGACATTCGCGCGCTCAAGACCGAACCGGGCAAGGTAATCGACCTGCCGGCTGTGCTGATCGCCACGCCCGACGACAGCCTCCCGCGCCTCCACCTGACGGTCTTCTGGCACGCCCAAGGCGCGCACTACCTCATGCTTGTCTCGCGCGCATCGACCCGTTCCGATCTGGAAGGAGAGCTGTCCAAGCAGATGCGCGCGCGTCTCATGGCCGAAGCCGAACTGGCCCAGGCGTCCCGCGAACTGAGCCGCGCCAATGCCGAATTGGCGCGCGCCAATCAGGACCTGGAGGATTTCGCGGCCATCATCTCCCACGACCTCAAATCGCCCTTGCGCGCCTTGCGCTATGCCGCCGAGGACATGGCCGCACAGATCGATGCCGGTCATATCGCACGAGCACACCGGCGTCTCGACGAGATCGGCGAACGCACGCGACGCATGTCCGACATGATGACCGCCCTGCTCGACTACGCCAGTGTCGGACGCAAATCCGAGATTGCCGAACCCGTCGATACCCGCCGCATCGTCGAGGACGTCGCGCGCTCGCTGGCGATTCCGCAAGGCTTCCGCGTCGACATCGAGGGGCAGTGGCCGCGTGTCACGACGGTCGCCGCCGCCCTCGATCTGGTCCTGCGCAACCTGCTACAGAACGCCCTTGTCCACCACGATCGCCCACAAGGCCGCGTCATCATCACTGCCGAGGACGGGCGAAAAACTTTGAAGATTTCGGTTGCCGATGACGGTCCTGGCATCGATCCGGCACACCACGAGGCGGTACTCCTGCCGTTCCGCAGCCTCTCTGCGTCCTCCGGCTCCTCAGGCATGGGGCTGGCCTTTGTCAGCCGCACCGTCACTGCCATCGGTGGCCGCCTGGAGATCCGCTCCAATCCATCCGAGCAACGCGGCGCAACATTTTACCTCGTCTGGCCCAAGTCGTTGGAGCCGTGAGTGATGTCCCACCGGGCTGTTCTCATCCGAGCTGGACAAAACAATTGGACGCCGTTCTATTGGCGTTCAACGCAACACGACACCGTTGCCACCCCGCCATCATGTCAGACGACGGCCTATCGGCGCGCTCACCAAATGCGCCGCCGGAAGTTGCTTGTCAGCTCAAAGACCGCTAAGTGCACGCTCGATGAAACATTTGTGAGACCGGAACTCCCATGATGGTGGGCAAGTCGAACAAGTCCGGGGGCGACTACCTCGACAAACGCAGCGGCGTGACCAAATCGCGCGCCGACCTGCCGCATCTGTCCGACATCTTGATTGTCGAGGACGAGACCTTCGATGCCGATAGACTGAAGGCGACGCTGCACTTGATGTTCGGTTATGATGTTGAGATTCGCCGCGCAGCCACGCTTGGCCGCGCGCTCGACGAAGTGATCGCCCGCAGCCCTCAGATCATTTTTCTCGACGATGTCTTGAAGCCATCCGACAACGCAGCCCAGACATTGCCGTTCCTGCGCCGCGCCGGCTACCAGGGTCCCGTCGTCGTCGTCTCCGGGCAGGCGACCCGCAAGCGCAAGTCCGTGCTGATGGAAGCCGGAGCCGCCGACGTCATTCACAAGGACGATGTCGACAGTGTCCGTGTTGCCGAGGCCCTGCACCGCGTCTTCGACAAGCCGAACGAAACCTAGTCCGCGGCAAGGCCCGCCAATCACGCCGTCTCCCGGACGAACGCCCCCCGTTCCGAAGCTGTGAGTGCCGTGATGTAGTCGTGCGCGGCACGGACGGGCGCGGCACCTGCGATATCGGCATGTGTGACGATCCAGTACGTCCGAATGAAACGAATGTCCGGCAGCACCAGCACAATGTCGTCATGCCCGCGCGCGGCATAATCGTGCAGCAGGCCGATCCCCATGCCGCTTTTGACCGCCTCCATCTGGCCGAGAACGCTCGCACATTGGAACATGCGCGCCCCCTCCAGACCAAGCTCGCTACGCACATCGAGCGACGGTGCAAAAAGCAGGTCGGGAACGTAGGTGACATGACGGTGCGCGGAAAGATCGCCCAATGAGCCCAGCGCCGGCGCCTTGGCCAGATAGCTGCGCGCAGCATAAAGCGAAAGCGTGTAATCGGTGAGCTTGCGCACCGTCAGCCGCCCTTCGTCGGGCCGCTCCACGGTTATCGCGATATCCACCTCGCGCTTCGAAAGCGAGAATGACCGCGGCAGCGGCACCAGTTCCAGGTCGAGACCCGGATAGGCATCCATCAGGTTCACGAACCGCGCAGCCAGGACATAGGTACCGAACCCGTCAGGCGCACCCACGCGCACACGTCCCTCGATCTCGTCGCCCGCGTGAGACAGCTCCGATCTGACCCGCAACACCTCGGCCTCGATGCGCTCGGCCCGCTCCACAAGTGCGCGACCCGCCGCCGTCGGAACCGACCCCGTCGTCAGGCGATCGAACAGCCGGATACCAAGCGCGGTTTCCAGCGCACGCACCCGGCGCGTGACCGTGGCCTGGTCGAGCCCCAGCCGTCGCGCCGCACCCAGGAACTGCCCCGCCCGCACAACGGCCAGAAAGATCCGCAACTGGTCCCAGTCGATCTCGTTAGTGGATTTCTGCATAGCGGAAAGGGCAATTATAGGAATTGCTGCAAACCGTCAAACATCGCATCACTAGCCCCGACAGGTTCGCCCAGTAGACAGGCTGGTAGCCCAGGAGCTCCCAATGACGCAGGAACTGACCCATTTCATCGGCGGCAAGCGGGTGCCCGCCACATCCGGCCGCTTTGGCGACGTCTACTGGCCCATGACCGGCGAGGTCGCGGCCCGGGTCGGTTTCGCCAGCGTCGAGGACGTCCGCGCCGCCGTCGCCGATGCCAAGGCCGCACAGGTCGCGTGGGCTGCCACCAACCCCCAGCGCCGCGCCCGCGTCATGATGAAATTCGTCGATCTGTTGAACCGCGACATGGACAAGCTGGCCGATACCCTGGCGCGCGAGCACGGCAAG
>CAZDNY010000171.1:0-7002 GCA_964506885.1 uncultured Hyphomicrobiaceae bacterium
GCCGCCGTTGCCGTAGGCGTCAATCGGCACCTGATAGGGGTAACTGCCCTGCAATGTCGTCATCGCGGATGGCTCCCCACCGGTTCCGGCACACTACATGCGACTGTCACGGACGACGCACCCGCAAACCGGAGCACTCGACCGTGGCGCGGGCTCATTCAAGCTTTCGCCTTGGACGCCGCCCCGGAGGTGCCGGCGCCCTCGCTCGACCAGTCCCGCTTGACACCGATCCAGAGCAGGAACGGTGAGGCGACGAAGATCGAGGACCAGGTGCCGATGATGATGCCAAACAGCATGGCGAACGAGAAGCCCTTGATGACCTCGGTGCCGAAAACATAGAGCGCGAGGACGGCGGCGAAGGTCGTCATAGACGTCAGGATCGTTCGCGACAGCGTCTCGTTGATCGACAGGTTCAATAGTTCCACAAGCGGCATTTTCTTGTAGCGCCTCAGGTTCTCGCGGATGCGGTCGAACACGACGACGGTGTCGTTGATCGAATAACCAGCGAGCGTCAGAAGTGCGGCCACCTCGGACAGGCCGAAGTCGAGCCCCAGCAGCGCGAAAACGCCGAGTGTGATGGTGATGTCGTGGATGAGCGCCAGGATCGCCGCGACGCCGAACTGCCATTCGAAGCGGAACCAGATGTAGAGCAGGATGCCGATGACGGCGAAGCTGACGGCGATGACGCCGGCTTGCTTCAACTCGCCCGAAACGGCGGGGCCGACGATCTCGGTGCGGCGGAACTCGTAATCGGAGCCGAGAGCGTTGCGCACCTTGCCCTCGACCGCCTGCTGGGCCTGCTCGGCGTTCTGGCCCTCGGCGGGCTTTTGCGTCTCGACGCGGATCAAAATCTCGCCGGGTTGGTCCAGACCCTGGATCTGCACCTCGCCGAGGCCCAAGCCGCCCAAAGTCTGGCGGACCTCGCCTACGTCGACCTTGCCACTGGTGTGGCGCACCTCGAACAGCGAGCCACCCTTGAAGTCGATGCCGAAGTTGAGGCCCTTGAGCACCAGCAATGCGACCGCGGCTGCGACCGCAATCATCGAGCCGGCGATGAAAATACGGCGCACGTCCATGATGGGCAGGCGTGTGCCATGCGGCCAGAAATCGACGCCTTTGAACATGTGTCTTGTTCCTTATCCTGCAAAGACCGTCAGATCGGCGCGGGGAGCTTTTTGGTCCTCGACTTCTGCCGTTCGATCCACAGCCAGACAAGCAGGCGCGTGACGGTGAAAGCGGTGAAGACGGTTGCGAAAATGCCCAGTGACAGCGTCACCGCAAAGCCGCGGATCGGGCCGGCACCCAGCCAGAACATGACGAGGGCGGCGATCAGCGTGGTCAGGTTGCTGTCGAGAATGGTGGTGAAGGCGCGATTGAATCCTGCCTCGATCGCCGATATGGGTGTCTTGCCGTTGCGCAACTCCTCGCGGATGCGCTCGTAGATGAGGACGTTGGCATCGACGGCCATGCCAACCGTCAGCACGAGACCCGCGATACCCGGCAAGGTCAGTGTCGACCCAAGCGTCGACATGACGCCGACGATCAGGAAGAGGTTCAACGTCACAGCGATCAAGGAGAACAGGCCGAACAGGCCGTAGGCGAACAGCATCATGACCGCAACAGCGATGGAGCCGATGACTGCGGCCCATTCGCCGGCCTCGATGGAGTCCTTGCCGAGCGAGGCGCCGACGGTGCGTTCCTCGACGATGGTGAGCGAGGTGGGCAGTGCGCCGGAGCGGATCTGCACGGCCAGTTCGTTGGCCGACTGCACCGTGAAGTTGCCCGAGATCTGTCCGGAACCGCCGAGGATCGGCTCACGAATAACCGGTGCCGACAGCACCTTGAGATCGCGCTTGCCGGTAGCGGTATCGACGCCGTTGTCGAGGACGATCGCAAACGGCCGGCCGACATTGTCCTTCGTATAGCGGCCGAACTTGCGTGCGCCGGACTGGTTGAAGCGGAACGAGATGATCGGCTCGTTGGTGCGCTGGTCAAAGCCCGGTTGCGCATCGACCAGGTCCTCACCGGTGACTTCCGGCGATTCCTTGATCAGGACGCTGCCTTCCTCGGGCTTGTCGTAGGGGACGATCTTGTAGCCATAGGGGACGCGGGTGGCCTGGGCTTCCTCGGCGGAGGTCGTCGGGTGAACGTCATGGAAGGTGAGCGAGGCGGTCTTGCCGATCAGAGCCTTCAGGCCGGCGGTGTCCTCGAAACCCGGCACCTGGACGAGAATGCGTTCCGCACCCTGGCGCACGATGTTGGCCTCGACATTGCCCAGCGCATCGATACGGCGGCGAATGACTTCGACGGCGGCACCAATGGCGTTGGTGAGGCGGTCCTTGTAGGCCTGATCGGTCGGCGTGACGCGGATCAAGGTGGGCTCAGCGCCTACCTCGACGGTCAGGTTCTCACCGCTGGTGCCGAGGATCGCGTTGCCGATCGGCTGGACGAGCTTCTTGAGTTCCTCGAGGGCCTTCGCCGAGTCCTCAGCCTTGTCGAGGGTGACGACGACCGATCCGTCGCGAATGCCCGCCGTATTGACGATGCGGGCCGTGCGCAGCGCACCGCGGGCATCGTCACGGATCGACTGGAGCCACTTCTCGGTCAGCTCCTTGGTATCCATTTCGAGCAGGAGGTGTGCGCCACCCTTCAAGTCGAGGCCCAGGCTCAACTGCTTGTGCGGGGCCCAATCAGGCCAGCTCTCGACCGTCGCCTTGGGAAAGAAATTCGGGATCGTCGTGGCGAGACCGGCAAGGCAGACCAGCAGAATCGCGATGATCTTGGCGCGGCTGAAATGGAGCATGGAGGAATGGCCTTCCTTGCCTTGATGTCTTGCGGACAAACGGTCCGGCAGTGCGGGATCGGGCGGAGCAGGTCAGTCCTGCGCGCGACACGTCGGTTCAGCCGGCGTCCTTGACGGGCTCACCCTTGGAGCGCACGTCGATCAGCGTTCCCTTGACGACGCGGACGCGCAGGTTCTCAGACAGTTCCACTTCGATGTCATCGGCCCCCTCGGTCACCTTAGTGACGCGGCCGACAAAGCCGCCGGAGGTGATCACCGTGTCGCCGCGGCGGACTTTCTCAACCATCTCGCGGTGCTGCTTGGCGCGCGACTGCTGCGGGCGGATGATCAGGAAGTAGAAAATGGCGATCATCAGCATCATCGGGATGATGAGGCTGGTGAACATGTCGCCGCCGCCGGGGGCCTGAGCGTATACGAGTGGGAGGGAATTCATGGAGATTTCCTTGTTCTGCATCACGGCGCATGTAGACGCCCGTCGCCGCCATCGCAAGACGGCGGCCGGGTGTCTGCAGAGGTGTTTCGCGCGCGACTATAGTTCCGCGTGGCCCTATTGCAACTGGATTGGCCCCAGGAAAATGCAACAGAAATGCTGGCGATGGGCCGGCATCCGGGGCTAGAAGGCGGTCAAGGCCTGGATGGGACTGCGCCAGCGGGCGCAGGTACCTGCCCCAAGAGGCCCCGACCTTTCAGTTTCGCAGATCCGGCAGGCGCCATGACCGATAGTCCCATGAGCAAAGATCCGACAGCCGAGCGCCTGGAGCGCATTGCCGCAGCGCTCGAGCGGCTGGCACCGCCCCCCCCGCCGAAGCCCGACTTCGGCCAGGCCGACGGCTACGTCTGGCAGCCCGAGCCCGGGTTTTTCCAGCCGGTCGTACATATCAACCGGGTGCCGCTCGCCCTGCTCAAGGGGATCGACCATGCCATCGGCCAGCTTTTGGACAACACGATGCGGTTCGCCATGGGACTGCCCGCCAACAATGCTCTCTTGTGGGGCGCGCGCGGCATGGGCAAGTCCTCGTCGGTGAAGGCGATCCACGGACATGTGGCGCGTGAGGCGGTCAAGGCCGGCAAGCCGGGACTGAAACTGGTGGAGATCCATCGCGAGGACATCTCCACGCTGCCGCGCTGCCTGCAACACATGCGTACAGCGCCCGAGCGATTCATCGTGTTTTGTGACGATCTGTCCTTCGACAAGGACGATACGTCCTACAAGTCGCTGAAGGCGGTGCTGGAAGGCGGCATCGAGGGGCGCCCGGGAAACGTCATCTTCTATGCCACCTCCAATCGCCGCCACCTGATGCCGCGCGACATGATGGAAAACGAGCGCTCGACCGCGATCAATCCGTCCGAGGCGGTGGAAGAGAAGGTTTCACTGTCGGACCGCTTCGGGCTTTGGCTCGGGTTCCATAACGGCACGCAGGACCAGTACCTCGACATGATCGGCGGCTACGTGGCCCATCACGGCCTGAAGATCGACCCAGAGGAGTTGCGGCGCGATGCGCTGGAATGGTCGATGACGCGCGGCGGCCGTTCGGGTCGCGTCGCGTGGCAGTACATCCAGGATCTTGCCGGTCGGCTGGGGCAGACGCTCAAGAGCGAGTAGGCTCACGGGAATTGCACAGAGCAAAAGGGCCGGCCCCCTGTGGCCGGCCCTTCCGCATTCGCCCTCTTTCCCTCGCGGCTACGCGCGTCGTACCCCCGCTTGATCGCCAGGGTTCACAATCGATCCAGATAAGGCAGCGGATCGACGGGCTTGGAGCCCTGGCGAAGCTCGAAGTGAAGCTGCGGCTGGTCCACCTGTCCGGTGTTGCCGGCCTTGGCGATGACATCGCCGCGGCGGACCTTGTCGCCCCGCTTGACCAGAAGCTGGTCGGCGTGAGCGTAGGCGGTGACCCAGCCGTTGTCGTGGCGCAACAGGATGAGGTTGCCGTAGCCCTTCAATTCGGATCCGGCATAGGCGACCTCGCCTTCAGCTGCAGCATGGACGTCGGTGCCCTTGGGCACCGCAATGTTGATACCGTCGTTGTGGGTGCCGTCGGCACGCTGCCCGAAGCCGGAGATGACCTTGCCCTTGGTCGGCCAGCGCAGCGAGGACGTGCCGATCTGGCTCGGCGTAATCGCGACGGTGCGAACCGGCTTGACCTCGCCGGAGGACGCGGACGGCGCCGGACCGGCATCGGAGATGCGTCCCGTATCAAGGGCTGCCACCTGCCGCTCGCCGCCGTTGATCACCGTGGGCTGTGTGGTGGACTGGATCATGCGCGGCGGCGTTTCGGGCGCGGTAGCGCCGGGGATCGCGGCCACGTTCGAGGGCACAGACGATGTGCCCTCGCTGGCGCCGGGCACGCGCAGAACGGTGCCTGGCTTCAGGTTGCGCGGATTGTCGATGTTGTTGGCGCGCTGCAGATCAGCAACGCGGATATCGTGCTGGCGGGCGATGCGATAGAGGCTGTCGCCGGACTGTACCTGATAGGTGCCACGCCAATCCTCCGCGACGATTGCGGGAACGGCGGGTTCAGGGGCGGCTCTGGCGACGCTGCGGCGCGTCGGGGAAGTCTGTGCCGGTGCCGCGATTGCATCGCCGCTGCCGGGCAGGCGCAGGGTCTGGCCCGGACGGATCATGGCCGTGGTCAGCCCGTTGGCGGCCATCAATTGCTTCACCGTAACGCCGTTGGAGCGCGCCAAACCATAGAGCGTATCACCGCGCTGGACCTCGATCGTGCCACCGGCGGCACCACGCGATGCGGTCGGCTCAGAGCGGGCTGCTTCGGGCTGATAAGTCGCGCGCGGCGGCTCATAGGTGGCACGCGGGGGCTGGTAGCTGCCGGCCCCATACGATGGACGCGCATCGTAGCTCTGCGAGGAGGGCTGGGATGTCGGCTCAGGCAAGGCGGCCATGTCGACGCGGTCGCGCGAGCGGCTGGTTGGCGGCACGTACGTTCCGCCGCTGAAGGTGTCGCCACCGCCGCCCAGAGGACGCGCGGTCGATACCATAGACTCGGCGGGCGTCGGCAGCGCGCTGGTTGCACCGCTGTCACCACCGTTGAGATTGAAGGCGGGGAAATCGAAGCGTCCCACATCTGCACTGCAACCGCCGAGGGTCAGTGCGAGGGTTAACGCCGAAAGGAGCGAGCCGGGCCGTGCCGCATCGCTCAAGTGCCGATTGTTACGCTGAAAATACTTCATGATACGCACCTCTACTCCCCCCTGATTAACGCTTAACCGGTTAATCATCCCTTAATGGGCGGCGGGAGCCCCTCGCGCTGATCGGTGCGGCGTGCCGGAAGCGGACGCAAAACGAAGGCGGCCTCACCGATAGAAATTTCACGCTGGTGTCCTGCTTCGCCAAGACTTGCCCGCCATCGTCCGCCACAGACGACAGCGCTTGGTGCAAAGCACGACGTGAGCGATTGCCACAGCTCACGTTCTAGTGAGGGATTGTGCGAGGGGTTGGGCCGAGTTTGGACAATTCCGAGGCAAGACGTCTTCTGGTCGTGTCATCTGCCGATCGCAAACGAAGATGCAAACAACAACGTTGCGCTAATAACTTTGATGCGGCCGACGTTGCCCGGCGAACCATCTGAAGCTCGCATCCGGCTCAAGTTGCAGAGGCAGGACCTTTGAAAATTCCACTCAGCGCTTCGGTGGCCGGCAGGTGGGTCAGGTTCGGCGTCAAGGGCGTCACCGAGATGAGGCCCTGATAGATCGCCCACAAGTCGGTGCCCTCCATGGGATTGGACCGGCGCCGCTCGAAATTGAACCAGTAGTAGGGCTGCTTCCAGTTGTCGAAGCGCTCATCGATATGAAGGAGCGACTGGTCGCGCTTGCCTTGCGTGGTCACCATCACGCCCTTCACGTCGTCGGGCGGCACGGCGGGGAAATTGATGTTCATGAGGACGGCTGGATTCCAATCCGTTTCCAGCAGGCGGCGCACGATCTCGGGTCCATGGATGAGCGGCGTGTCCCAATGGATCTCGCCGGCGTCATAGTCGATCGACTGGCTCAAGGCGAGCGAACGCACGCCCAGCAGCGAGCCTTCGATAGCGCCCGCAATGGTGCCCGAATAGGTCACATCCTCGGCAAGGTTGGAGCCGCGGTTGACGCCCGACAGGATGAGATCGGGCGGTGACTTCAAGAGGATGTGTCGCACGCCCATGATGACGCAATCGGTCGGCGTGCCGCGAACGGCATATTCGCGA
>CAZDNY010000172.1:0-6940 GCA_964506885.1 uncultured Hyphomicrobiaceae bacterium
ACGCACCCGTGGGCGGCCTTGGGGGCGACGCTACCCTTTATGGCGGAGAGGGCGCCGACGGCATGAATGGCGGCGGCGACAACGATACGATGTACGGCGAAGCCGGCGATGATCGCCTGTTCGGCGGGCTCGGTGCGGATACCCTCGTTGGCGGAGCAGACAATGACCTGCTGGTCGGCCAGGGCGGTATCGATACGTTCGTGTTCGAGGCGAACTGGGGCCACGACCAGATCTCGCAATATGGCGTCGACGTCACCGGGCTGCCTTATGTCGACGAGGTGATCGACATGTCGGCGCTGGGGATCACGTTCGCGGACCTTTCGATCGAGCAAAGCGGCTACCATACGCTCGTCTACATCACCGCCGATGGCAGCGCGAACAATTCGATCGAGATCCTCTACCGGAGCACGTCGCTGATCACGGAAAGCGATTTCCTATTCTGAGGCTGGACAGCGCCGGCGGCGTGATGTGCTCCCCTTTCAGTGCCCCGGCGTAAGCCGGTCAGTCTGAGCGCATTATGACAACGTCGCCGCGATCGGGCCGCTCGGGCTGACTTGCGGCAAAGTCGTGGTTTGAATGAACTTTGCCGTAAAGCCTGGCCGTCACCGCTGTTGATGCGGAGCGGCCGGGGGCTCGGTGACGGCGTGGACGTCACCGAACCGATCCGCCGGCGCGCCATCCACGCCGCGCTACCCCCCTGTCACACACATGAAACATGACTCTGGTCTTTCCCCAGACAGGATGGGCAGGCTGGAGTGGTCTGGTGGACAGAGACGATCTCGGCAGGCGGCGCTTTCGGACGGTCTTCATTTCGGACGTGCATCTGGGTACGCGCGCCGCGCAGGCCGACGCGTTGCTGGATTTCCTCAAGCATATCGAGGCCGATACGTTCTACCTCGTCGGGGATATCGTCGATTTCTGGAAGGTCCGTCGCGGACCGGCCTGGGCGCAATCCCACAACGACGTGCTGCAGAAGCTGTTGCGGAAGGTGCGCAAGGGCGCGCGGGTCGTTTTCATTCCGGGCAACCACGACGAGGCGCTGCGTGATTACTGCGGGCAGTCCTTTGGCGGGATAGATATCCTGCGCGATGACATCCACGTCAGGGCCGACGGGCGCCGCTATCTGGTCATGCACGGCGATGAATTCGATGTGGTGGTTCGTTATGCGAAGTGGCTGGCCTTCCTCGGTGACCGCTCGTACGAGCTGGCATTGTGGAGCAATGCCCCGCTGAACTGGGTGCGTCGGCGGTTGGGGCTCGGCTACTGGTCGTTGTCGGGCTATCTGAAGGGGCGGATCAAGACTGCGGTCAACTTCATCGGCGAGTTCGAGAATGCGCTTGCCGATGTAGCGAGGCGGCGCGGTGTCGATGGCGTGATCTGCGGGCATATCCATCATGCGGCCGACCGCGACATCGGCGGCGTCCACTATCTCAATTGCGGCGACTGGGTGGAAAGCTGCACGGCCATCCTGGAAAGCGAGACTGGCGAGATGGAGGTTGTCCGCTGGCTGCCGTCCCAGATCCGCAAGGGCGCCCGCGATAGCGTGAGGCAGGCCGGGCGGGTGGCCGCATAGCATGCGGGTTTTGATCGCCACGGATGCCTGGTATCCGCAGGTCAACGGTGTCGTCACGACGCTGTCGCGCCTGCGCCAGGAACTCGGTGACCTCGATGTCGATGTGGCGTTCCTGACACCTGCGGAATTCCGGACGGTGCCGTTGCCGGGTTACCGTGCGATTCGCTTGGCGCTGGTGCGCGGTGCCAAGGTGTCGCGCTTCGTCGAGAACGTGTGTCCGGATTGGATCCACATCGCCACCGAGGGGCCGATCGGCTGGGCCATGCGCCGGTACTGTCTGGCGCAAGGGCAGGCCTTCACCACCAGCTACCACACCAAGTTTCCCGAATATGCCGCCAAGATTGTCGGTCTGCCCTCGGGCTGGGTCTATGCCTTGGAGCGCCGTTTCCACGGGCCGAGCGCCGGCGTCATGTGCGCAACGGCGTCGCTGGAGAGCGACCTGCGCCAACGCGGCTTCGAGCGCCTGATGCGCTGGTCGCGCGGGGTGGATCTGGGACACTTCCGGCCGCGCCGGGTGCGCTTGTTCGGTGCGGGGCCGGTGTTCTTGTATGTCGGACGTGTGTCGCGCGAGAAAAACCTGGATGCGTTCCTGCGTGCCGACCTGCCCGGCCGCAAGGTGGTGGTCGGCGATGGTCCCCATCTTTCCGTGCTGGCGCGCGCCTATCCCGATGCGCTGTTCACCGGGGCCAAATCGGGAGACGAACTGGCGGAGCACTACGCGTCTGCCGATGTCTTCGTCTTCCCAAGCCGCACGGATACCTTTGGTCTCGTCCTGCTTGAAGCGATGGCCTCGGGTTTACCTGTTGCCGCCTATCCGGTGACGGGGCCGATGGATATCGTCGAAGACGGTATCAGTGGCGTGCTCGACGACAATCTCGAATTGGCGGCCGTCAAGGCGCTGGGCCTCGATGGCCGTGCGGCGCGGGCGCGCGCGGCACAGTTCACGTGGGCGCATGCCGCCCAGCAATTTCTCAGCAACATTCAAACGGCGGGGAACGCCGCGGGTGGCGCGCGTGGCGTCAAGATCCGGCGGCAATCGGCGGGTTCCGGTTTGGGCAGCGCATTTTCATCATTCACACCAGGACAGGGAACATGAACGCAATCGACCTCGACGAACCAATCGACATCACCCGCCGCCGCAGCAAAGCGCTGGTCGGAGCGGCGGTGCACCGGCATTCGCCCTTGTCACGAGCTGGCTTGAGCGAGCGTCTGTTCACGCACGCGTTCTCGGGCCTGGTCTATCCGCAGATCTGGGAGGATCCGGTCGTCGACATGGAAGCGATGGCGCTATCGCCTGGTCACCACATCGTCGCCATCGCATCGGGCGGCTGCAATATCCTGTCGTATCTGACGGCGGCACCGGTCAAGATCACGGGCGTCGACCTCAACACCGCGCACATCGCGCTCAACCGGCTGAAGCACGCGGGTCTGCGGTACTTGAGCCGGCAAGATTATCACAGCCTGTTCATCAATGCCGCGACAGCGCGGAACGTGCGGATCTTCGATCTGCAATTGGCGCGTCATCTGGATGGCGAAACACGCCGCTACTGGACAGCCCGCGACTGGCGAGGGCGGCGGCGGATCGCGGCGTTCGCGACCGGCTTTTATCGCACCGGGCTTCTGGGCCGGTTCATTGCGAGCTGTCATGTCCTGGCGCGGGCGCTCGGCGGCAATCCGGCGCGCATCGCGCAGGCGGGAAGCCTGGCCGAGCAACGCGAGATCTTCGAGCGCGAGATCCGGCCGCTTTTCCAAAGGCCGGTGGTGCGCAAGCTGCTCGATCGCCGCGCAGCGCTTTTCGGGCTCGGCATTCCCCCGGCGCAGTACGAGGCCTTGAGCGAGGGGCGGGCCATGCACGAGGTGATCGAGGAGCGGCTGGAGCGGCTCGCTTGCGGCTTCGACCTCAAGGACAACTACTTTGCCTGGCAGGCGTTCAATCGCGGCTATGCGAGCGGGGGCAGCGGGCCGTTGCCGCCCTACCTCGAAGCGGACAATTTCGAAGTCCTTCGCGAACGGGTCGGCGATGTGCGCATACTCAACGCGTCTCTGACCAGTCATCTTGCGGCGCAGCCTGCGCACAGCGTCGATCGCTTCGTGCTGCTCGATGCACAAGACTGGATGGACGACGCAGACCTTAGCGCTCTGTGGCAGGAGATCACGCGCACGGCGCGGACCGGCGCGCGCGTGATCTTCCGCACCGCGGGCCGCGACACGATCCTGCCCGGACGTATCGCGCCGGGGATACTGGAGCAGTGGGACTACATGGAAGAGGCGTCTTCAGCGTTCACCGCGCGGGACCGGTCGGCCATCTACGGCGGCTTCCATCTCTATATCAAGAGGGCGTGAGATGAGTGAGGCAGCCGTCAGTTCCGATGCACGCCGGATGGACCGGCACTATCGCTACCAGCGCTTCATCTACGACAGCACGCGCACGCACTACCTGATCGGGCGCAAGCACCTCATCGCTGATCTGCGTCCGGGCCCGGGGCAGAGTGTGCTGGAGATCGGTTGCGGCACGGCCTGGAACCTCGCCAAGGCGGCGCGCCGCTATCCGCAGGCGCGGATTTTCGGTGTGGATGTGTCTAATGCGATGCTGCAGACCGCGCGCGCGTCGCTGCGGCGGAAGGGGCTCGATGACCGCGTCATGCTGCGCCAGGGTGACGCGACCTCGTTCGATGCCCAGGCCGCGTTCGGCGAGGGCCAATTCGACCGCGTATTCTTCTCCTATGCCTTGTCGATGATCCCGCGCTGGCAGGACGCATTGATGCACGCTGCCGGCATGGTCGCGCCGGGCGGTTCGCTGCACATTGTCGATTTCGGGCAATGCGATCGTCTGCCGCAAGTGTTCAAGTCGGCGCTGTTTGCTTTTCTGGCGCACTACACGGTGACGCCCAGGGCCGACCTGGAGCAAAGCGTGCGCCAGGTGGGCGAGCGGTTGGGGCTCGTGGCCGGGGTGGAGCGTTTGCACCGGGGCTACACCGATTATGCGGTGCTGCGACGGCCCTAGTGTTCCCTCTCAGATATTGGCTTCCCATTGCGGCCAAGTTCCGAGCAAATGTCTGAGACATCAGGAACACTAGCAACACTAGAGCATTTTCCGACGAAGTGGCCGCCGGTTCGTCGAAAGAAAATGCGCCTCAACAAGAACCTGGATGTGGCAGGAACAGATCGGGCCTGCCACGATCGGACGCCATTTTGAGAATCGGAACACGAGCGCCAGCGGACGATTGCTTCGCGTGCGGCGCGTTCAGGTTTCAGCACCGCAGTCGCTCGGGCTCAACAGATAGCCAACGCCACGGATGGTCTTGATGGTGTGGCTGGCATTGCGCAGCTTCTTGCGCAGGCCGTGGACATAGGTCTCGACGGTCTGCGGGGCGATTTCCTCTTCGAGTGTGGACAGGCGTTCGGCGAGACAGGTTTTTGCGATCGCTTCGCCTTTGTGACGCAGGAGGATCTGCAGGACCCCGCGTTCACGAGACGTCAGCGCGATAGACCTTCCAGCGACTTCGACGCGCCGGGAAACGAGGTCGAAGCGCAGCGGACCGTTTTCCAGGATTGTGCCGGTCCTGGTGCCTTGCGCTTCCATCATGCGCGCGATGCGCACAGGGATTTCCTCGGTGTCGAGGGGGCGCAACACGAAATCATCGATGGCCGTTCCCAGGAGTGCGGCAATCCTCCCGGCACTACCCGGGCTGCCGCAGGCAAGCAGCGGCAAGGTGGGCAAGTCCTCGCGTATTGTGCCTATAGCGCACACTTGGCCGGGACCGCAGATGGCGGACTGGGGCAGGTCAAGGTCCAGAACCGCTGCATCAAAGCGGGCCTTGCGGCAGGTCGCGCGCAGCTGATCGAGCTCACTCACGGTAACGACATCGGCGTCCATCTGCCGTAGAGCCAGCGTCAGGCGGACGGAAGACGAACTTCCATCGGCAAGCTGTAGCAGGTGCAGTCGCGACACGTCCGATAACTCCTGAGGGTTGGCGATGAAGCGCGATGGGCGGCAAGCACTGCCAGCCGCGCCGGCCGGTCGGAGCGCCCTCCAGGCTTAGAGACGGCAGATGTCGGTTTGATCTCAGTTTGATTGCAGGGGGGCGAGAAGGTGTTGCTCTGCACAGCCGGGAAATATGTGCCAGTAGAGCGGTGTGGCGTGCGTTGAGCGGACTCGTGCCCGGGCCGCCACAACTGACAAGCGGTTTGCAAGTTCTGCTCGCTATGGTCGCCCTCGTCCGAATGCTCCGGGGGGCTGGATCATGAGTCATCCGACCACGCGGGCCGAACTCAGGCTGTACCAGGGGGAACCCAGAATGAAATCGAAACTCTTCGGCGTTGTCTGCGTAGTGGCAGCGTCGTCTGCCTTGACGCCGGCATATGCCGCCGACCTCGGCGGGGACTGCTGCGCCGATCTGGAAGAGCGCGTTGCCGAACTCGAGGCGACGACTGCGCGTAAGGGCAACCGCAAGGTGAGCCTGACCGTTTATGGTCAGGTCAACACGGCGGTGATGTTCTGGGACGCGCCCAACGAGCGCAATGTCTACGTCGTCGACAACGACATTTCGTCGACGCGCTTCGGCTTCAAGGGCAAGGCGAAGATCTCGTCGGACTGGTCGGCCGGCTACAAGATCGAGGTGGAGACCCAGTCAGCTGCGTCCAACGAGGTCGACGAGGGTGACGATGATGGTCCGCCGCAGATCCTGTTGCGAAAGTCGGAATGGTACGTGAAGAGCAAGACGCTCGGGACGTTCACGGTCGGCCAGGGCGGGTTTGCCAGCGATGACGCAGCTACCGTCGATTTGTCCGGCACCAACATTATCGCTCAGTTCGACGACCTCAAGTTCGGCGAGCGGTTCGATCCCAGGCCAGGGTTTGCCGGCGCCGGTCGTGGCGACTACGACGACTACACGCGCGGCGGCAGCTGGGAGTTCAATCGCGGCAACCGCATCCGCTACGATACGCCGACGATTGCCGGCTTCACGGTTTCGGCGGCCTGGGGCGAGGACGATGCCTGGGACGTGGCATTGCGCTACGCGGGCGAGTTCGGCCAGTTCAAGATGGCCGGCGCCGTGGCCTACGGTGAAGTCACCGACCGGACCGGATCGCTGTCCAATGACAACGTTTGCAACGGTGATTGTGACCAGATCTCACTGGTGACCGGCTCTGCGTCGATCATGCACACGCCGACGGGCCTGTTTGTCACGGCCGCGGCCGCCTGGCGCGAGTTCGACAACGTGCCTGGTGTCGCGGACGAAGAGAACAACTACTTCGCCATTCGCGGTGGCATCTCGCAGAAGTGGATTCCGCTCGGCAAGACGGCGATCTATGGCGAGTGGCAGACGACGGATATCGACAACTTCCGCGGCGATCTCGGTCGCAGCG
>CAZDNY010000173.1:0-6917 GCA_964506885.1 uncultured Hyphomicrobiaceae bacterium
GGCTGGCGGCCGCCAGTCCCGTCACGAACAGTCGCGCAATTCCGTCGGGCGCGGCGATTTCGGGACCGAGGAGTTGGGTGAGAAGCATGTCGTCGGGGCCAGACTGGAAAGGTGGAGACGCAAACTCAGCGACACATGGGCGTGAATGGGGACGCCCGGCCGCTCAGGTCGAAGTCCACTGAAATCTCTTATTGGGCGCAACGCGGATCGTCAAACCGGCGCGGAGAAGATTGAACAACATAGAATTGGGGCAGCCGCCCGTCCGCCACGCGCTCAAAGATCGCGGACATTGGAGCGCTGCGGCGCGATCCCCAGAAGCGGCGCAATACGGGCCACCAGCTTTCCCGTCACCGGCGCCGCCGTGTGGCTCGCCGTGATCTCACCTCCCGAAGCCACCGTCCGGGCCGGCTGAAACACCAGGACCAGGGTCAGGTAGCGCGGCGCATCGATCGGAAAGGCTCCCACGAACGAGGCGATGACCGCGTTGGGATTATATCGTCCCTTGACGGCGATTTCGGCGGTTCCGGTCTTGCCTCCGATCCGATAGCCCGCCGCGGCTGCCCGCCGCCCGGTCCCGCCGCGATCCTCGACATTGGCGCGCATCATCTCGCGCAGCGCCGCACTGGTCTCCTTGTCAATGACCCGCCGCCGCGCGATGGCCGCACCCGTTGGCCGCTTCAGGAATGTCGGCGCGACGTATTCGCCGCCGTTGACCAGCGCCGCGGCCGCCGCCGCGAATTGCAGCGGTGCAACCGCGAGCCCGTGCCCGTACCCGATGGTGATGGTCTCGATCTCCCCCCAGGTCCGCGGCAGCAACGGTGCGGCCAGTGCCCCTGCCTCCGTCGCCATGCGCTCCGTCAACCCCAGCGACGCGAGGAACGCGCGCTGCTTTTCCGCACCCGCCTGCAGCGCCAGTTGGCCCGAACCGACATTGGACGACTTCACGAAGACATCGTGCACCGAAAGCGAACCGCCGCCGTGGTGATCCTTGATCGTGAAGCGGCCGACGCTCAGCGGCTGCGATACGTCGATCGGCGTGGACGAGGTGACCGCACCGCTGTCGAGCGCCATCGCCACCGTCATCATCTTGAAGATCGAGCCCAGCTCATAGGTTCCCGAAATGACCCGGTCGATCTCCTGCGGCTTCGGACTAGCATCGGGATGAGCCGGATCGATGCGCGGCAACGACGCCGACGCAATCACCTCACCGCTCTCCACGTCGAGCACCACACCGGCCGCTCCCTTGGCGCGATAGGTGGTCACCGCGTCGCTGAGTTCACTCTCCAGCGCATGCTGCACGCTCAGATCCAGCGACAGTGCCACCGCCGGCCGCGTCGAAGGCTGCGCCCCCACGACCGGATCGACGAGGCCTTCCCGGTCCAGATACTGTTCGATGCCCGCCACTGCACGGTTATCGACATTGACCCCACCCAGCACATGCCCGGCGAGCCGCCCTGCCGGATACGCGCGTCGCAATTCCTCGCGGAAGGCGAGCCCCGGCAGTCCCAGATTGTGCACCCTTTGCGCGGTACGCGGTGCCAGACCGCGGCGAATCCATTCGAACCGGCGGCTCTTGTCGCCCAGCGTTTCGCGCAGCGCGCGCTCGTCGAGATCGGGAAACACCGAGCGCAGTTTCTCCACCGCCTCGTCCCGGTCCAAGACCAGCAGCGGATCGGCGTAAAGCGACGGCATCTCGACATCGCTGGCGAGAAGGCGCCCGCGCCGGTCCACCAGATCGGGCCGCGCGACACTGGTTGCAACTGGAGTGCTGATGGCAACGCCCGGCGCCCCATCGTTCATGAGAGCCAGCCGAACGAGTTGCGTTCCCACACTTGCGAAAGCAGCAAGGATCACGAGCATCACGCTCGCCGAGCGCAGCGGATGGCGCGGCGTTGCCTCCGCGAGCGGCGGTGCCGGCCGCGGACGGCCCGCAACGGAAATCAAACCGCTCGATATGGTGACGGAACGGCCCATGGCCTCCCTTCCCCGTGCAACCCCCTGGGCGTGATTGTCAACGCCCCGTCTCGGTGTAGGCGTCGGCGAACTGTGCCGGGCGCGGCGGCTGCAGTCCGATTGCCCGGGCCGCCGGCTCCATCCGCTCCGGACGCGCCAGATGCGCACGCTCCGCCTTCAGCACGGCGATATCGCTGCGCAGACGCGCCGCCTGCCGCTCCTGCGCCTGCACCCGCGCTTCGAGCGCGCGCGTCTCGTTGTTGAGCGCATAGAGCAGAACCGCGCCGGAAAGCGCCAGAAAAACGGATGAGAGCATGAGAAGACGCATCGCAACCATATACTCCAGACGATATGCGCAGGCGCCAGGCCCGCATCACCTCTTGCCGCCGCCCTCGGCAATCTCCGGCCAGGCCGGCGCCTCGGTGCGGACCGCCGCACGCAGTCGTGCCGAACGGGCGCGCGGGTTGACGTCTAATTCACCTTTCTCAGACGTTAACGGCCGCCGGTTAACAATCTGGAAACTTGGTTCGTAAAATTGATTCGAAACCTCAGGCAGGTGCCGTGAGCCCTTCGGCCCGCCGCCCGAACGCTCGGTGAAGAACCGTTTGACGATCCGGTCCTCCAGCGAGTGGAAGGTGACCACGACCAGCCGCCCGCCGGGCTTCAAGACGCGTTCCGCGCCATTGAGCGCGCGCCTGAGTTCGCCCAGTTCGTCGTTGACGAAAATTCTCAAGGCCTGGAACGTGCGGGTGGCAGGATGGATTTTCTGGTCGTGCCGCCGCCCGCCGAGCGCCCGCGACACGACGTCAGCCAGATCGAGCGTGCGCGCAAAAGGCTCAAGCGACCGCCGCTTGACGATTGCGCGCGCAACAGCCCGCGAGCGGTGTTCCTCGCCCAGCTCATAGAGAATGTCGGCGATGTCGGCCTCGTCGTAGGTATTGACGATATCTGCGGCACAAGGCCCGCTCAGGCTCATGCGCATGTCGAGCGGCCCATCCGCCTGGAATGAAAAGCCTCGCTCCGCCTCGTCGAGTTGCATCGACGAAACACCGATATCGAGCACCACGCCATCCGCCGGCGCGAAGCCTTCGCGCTCCGCCACCTCGTCCAGCAGTCCGAATGTGCTTTCGATGAGCTTGAGACGCGGCGAAAACCGCTCCACGAGGGCGCCCCCCGCAGCAATCGCGGTCGGGTCGCGGTCGAGCGCCAGTACGGAACATTGAGCCGCCTCGAGAATGGCGCGCGTATAGCCGCCTGCACCAAACGTACCGTCGATGATGTGATCGCCATCGCCGGGCCGCAGCGTCGCGAGAACTTCCGAGAGAAGCACGGGAATGTGCCTCGACCGCACGTCGCGTTGGTCCGCCCCCGCAGGTGGATCGCGCCGCGGCGTCATTCCCGTGCTACCTCTCCTCCCCCGCCTGCAGCACCCCCGCTGCCGAACAGCTTCCTGTGTCCCTGAACTTTCTCGCGTGCACGCGTTCGCCGCTCTTCGAAGCGTGCGGGTTCCCACATCTGGAACTTGTCGCCAAGCCCGACAAAAGTAACCGCGGCAGAAAGACCGGCATGGGCGCGCAGGTTTTCAGGAAGGACGATACGTCCATCCCCGTCGATCGTGAGAACCTGGACGTCGCCGTAGAGCGCGACAGACAATTCGTCGCGCTCGTCCGAATAGTCCGGCAGGCCTGAGAGAAGCCCGTCGATTTTCTGCGCAAGCCTTTCACCACCCGCATCGAGCGCCGGAGCGTCGAGCGAGGGGTAGCAGTAGATGCCGACGGCGCTTGCCGATTTGTAGCCATCGCGCTCGAGCACCGCGCGGAAGGCGGCGGGAATGGAAACGCGCCCCTTGGCGTCGATCTTGTTTGTGTATGTCGAGACAAAGCGGTCCATCCCTTTTGCTGAGAGCCTCAACCTCGACGCTGCACTGACCACCGGCCACCCTTGGAACGCCCGGCCCTGTTCCCACTTGGCGGTCGCCTGCGGCACCCCGCCGAATTCTTGGTGCGCGCCTGTCCAGCGCGCCATGCCCGAAATCCGCACCTTGCCCGCAACGGACGTCGCAGACGGGGAGTAGACCGCGGCCGTCGCTCAGGCCCTGGCCCTCTCACAGGGCCGGCGCCGAGCCGCGGTCCCTCAAGCCCGGTGCGGACGGGCATATATGGGATCGCATGGGATATCATGGGAGTCAACGGTTTCTTAAGGTTTTGCACAGGCCCAAGCCGGGATGATGCGGCATCCTCCAGCGTCCATAGCCTCGCCAAAAGCCCGTGCATCGCACGGGCTTGAAGGGCAGGAAGACGTCAGATTTTCTTTTTTGCCCCAGATAGATAGCCGCAAGGAATTGGCGCTGGATCAATGCAGGACCGCGCGGCGTTTCCCATATCCGGACCAGCGTTCGACACAGCTAACCCGTCATCAGGAGGAAGTTGCCAATGACCAATTCGATCCGCGGAATTGCCCGCTACGCCCTCTTCATCGCGCTACCGGCAGCCGCAGTTATCGCCCTCACCACGGCGCCTGCTGCCGCCCAGGACGCTAGGGTGGTCGCCGGCACGCTCACGTGTGAGGGCCAGGGCGCTGTCGGCATGGTCGTCGGATCGAAAGAGGAACTCGTCTGCAAATACGAACCCGTCGGAGGCGGCCCGGTTCACCGCTTCGCAGGCTCCACCACCCGCGTCGGCCTCGACGTCGGCATTCGCGGCAAGAGCGTCATGATCTGGACGGTTCTCGGCTCGACCACTCAGGTCCCGGGCGAGCGGTTGAAAGGAAACTTTGCCGGGGTATCGGCCGATGTCGCAGCCGGGCTTGGCGTCGGCGCCAACGTCCTGCTGGGCGGCAACAACAAATCGATCGTGCTGCAACCGGTCAGCGTGAAGGGCGAAGTTGGCCTCAACGTTGCCCTCGGCATCGCAGCTCTGTCGCTGAGGCCGCTCCCCTGATCAAGCATCCCGATAAGGTGAACCACGGGCGCGCCGTTAAGGAACATTGGGAAGTGTCGCGCGTTTTCCGACTTGTACACCCACGATGAATGACAGTGGAGGAACGACATGTCTGAAAAGGATGCTGCGGAAAAAGCGCTGCCGCGCGACAAGGACGTCCACCCGCCCACCACCGATGGCGCACGCACCCGTGAAATCGCCTCCGGTGACGGGAAGAAAGAAACCGGCAACAAAAACGAAAAGTAGGGCGTGAGTAGTCCTGAAGCGAAAAGAGGCCGGCGTGGCGCCGGCCTCTTTTCATGTCTACCCCTGTCCGATTAAGCCACGATTCAGCAAACCTTCCGCAGATCGTCGCCGCAACCCGTTCAATCCAGAACCTTCGTCACCGTGAACGCGCCGCGCATGTCGCCGGCAGAAAAACCCGTCGCTTGATCGTTGGGGTAAAGCTCCTTGATCTTGGCCGACACCTCCGGCTTGAGTTCCGAGCCGTGACATGCAAGGCAAGGCTGCCCCGCCGTCATGATCGGCTTCATGTAGCGGAACGTCTTCTTGCCGTCTGCTTCCACCACCTCGGCATGATCCAGCTTCATCGCATCGGCACCGCCCTTGATGTCGGCGATGAACTTTTCCATCACGCGCTTTTCGAAATCATCGGGCGCATTGTCCGGATTGCGGAACTTGAGTGCGGTCCGCGCGACTTTCATGCCGCTCGCTTCCGAGCGCGCCTTCTCGATCTTGGGCGCTTCCGTGTTGCAGACAGACAGGGCGGCAATCGGCCCGCCATCCTTCATCGCCGCCTGCAACTTCTCCTTCAACGCCCCGCCGAGGCCCTTGATCGCCTCGCGCGCAGCAGGCGTCATGTCGGCCGCTGTGTTGTCGGACAGGGCGGGCGTTACGCCAACGAACATCATCGTGGCGAGAATCATCGATCGGCGCATGGAAGAGCACTCCTTCAACGGCAGTTGTGTCGGTCCGGCGCACGTTATCAATGACACCCGGTCCTGAGTGTGACGACGGTCACGCAGGCAGCGACACCTGTCAAGGCGGGCTGTTGCACGGGTCGCCTGCGGTCCCGGCATCCTCCATCTGATCGAAACGGACTGGGTCGCCGATGCCGCAAGCGTCCCATGTCGCCGCCGACGCTGCGCGGGCACTCTGTGCGGCCCCAGCCGCCATCGCCACCACGCCGACAAATTCAGTTCGCGCGGCCGTCGCCGCACGCGCTTCCACCGAGTTAATCCGGCCGAAATTCAATCCCGCGCCACCTCTACTTTTGCATGTTCAGACGGGGCAACGGCACCATTGTTCGCGAAACAGGCCCGTTTCAACGATCCCGCCGCCTTGGCGTTTCCATTGGAGGGCGACGCAGTCTAAGTAGATGCCATGAACTGGAAAGGAAACGACAACCAGAAGACGCGCGGACGCCGGGGCTACCACCACGGCAACCTGCGCGAGGCGTTGATCCGCGCGGCACTCGACCTGATCGCCAAGAAGGGACCCGCGGGTTTCAGCTTTGCTGAAGCCGCGCGCGCTGCCGGTGTCAGCGCCGCAGCACCCTACCGCCACTACAGGGACCGCGACGCTCTCATGGCGGACGTTGCCCTGCGCGGGTTCGATATGTTCACCAGCGCGCTGCAGAAGGCATGGGACGGGGGCCGGCCCGAGCCCCGTCGCGCCTTCGAACGGCTCGGCCGCGCCTACCTCGACTTCGCCCGGCGCGAGCCAGCTCTCTACGCGGCAATGTTCGAAAACGGTTTGCCCATAGCCGATTTCACCGAGCTGCACGAAGCTGGCGAACGCGCGTTTGCCGTCTTGCGAACGGCCTGCGAGGCCGTTATCGAAACCCTGCCCCCGGACCGGCGCCCGCCATCGATGATGATGGCGCTCCATGTCTGGTCCCTTGCCCACGGCACCGCATCGCTGTTTGCCCGCGGCGACGCAGCCCGCCGGCCCATCCCCATGTCCCCTGAAGAACTGCTCGAAGCAGCCGTGCTCATCTACATGGACGGGCTATCCGCACGGCCA
>CAZDNY010000174.1:0-6912 GCA_964506885.1 uncultured Hyphomicrobiaceae bacterium
AATCGCGAGTATGCACTTACCGTCGCGCGCACCGCTTACGAGGCCGGCGCGCGCTGGGTCGTCCTGTGCGACACCAACGGCGGCACGCTGCCGCACGAGGTCAGCCAGATCGTCGAGGACGTCGCCAGGGTCATCCCCGGCACACACCTGGGCATCCACACCCACAACGACACCGAAAACGCAGTCGCCAATACGCTGATGGCCGTGCGCGCGGGTTGCCGCCAGATTCAAGGCACGCTGAACGGCCTTGGCGAGCGCTGTGGCAACGCCAACCTGACATCCATCATCCCCACGCTGCTGCTGAAGAGCGAGTTCGCCGATCGCTTCCAGACCGGTGTCACGCCCGAGCGGCTGACCCGCCTCACGCACGCCAGCCGCGTGCTCGACGAGATCTTGAACCGCGCGCCGAGCCGCCATGCGCCCTACGTCGGCGAGAGCGCCTTTGCCACCAAGGCTGGCATCCACGCCTCCGCCATCCTCAAGGAGCCGGAGACCTATGAGCACGTCGCACCCGAAGCCGTCGGCAACCGGCGCAACGTTCTGGTCTCCAAGCAGGCCGGCAAGTCGAACGTGCTCGATGCGCTGGAGCGCGTCGGCATCGTCGTCGATAAGGATGATCCGCGCGTGACGACCCTGCTCGACGAGGTCAAGGCCCGCGAGGCCGCCGGCTATTCCTACGAGGCAGCCGAAGCGTCTTTCGAACTGCTCGCCCGGCGCATCCTTGGCAACGTCCCGCGCTATTTCTCGGTCGACAGCTTCCGCGTCATGGTCGAACGCCGCCACAACGCGCGAGGTCAGCTCGTTACCGTCTCCGAGGCAATCGTCAAGGTCTTCATCAACGGCGACATGGACCCTTTGTGGTCGGTGGCGGAGGGCAATGGACCCGTGCATGCGCTCGACAGTGCGCTGCGTAAGGATCTGGGCCGCTACCAGAAGCACATCGAGGGCGTCGAACTGGTCGACTACAAGGTGCGCATCCTCACCGGCCTGCATGGCACGGATGCTGTCACGCGCGTTCTGGTCGAAAGCCACGATACAGCGACCGGAGACCGTTGGTTCACCGTCGGCGTCTCACCCAACATCATCGATGCCAGCTTCGAGGCGCTGCTCGACAGCATCAACTACAAGCTGGTGCGGGATCATGCGGCTCTCGATCATGTCGCGCCCGTAGTCGGTGCCGCCGAGTAGTACGGCGCTTTTTCGATGGGCGAGCCTGCGACTGCCGGCCGCCCTGGCGCCGGGACCACGCTAACACCTGCTTAACGACCTCCGTATAGGTTCGAATCGGTACCGTGCGAGCGCCGAGGGCCAGACGCCGCCGGCTCGACGGGGATACGACACGCCACTTCCAAGTTGCTGGTTCTTGCGTCCAGCGGTCCTGTCGGCGTGACTGCGGGTGTGCAAGATCGAGGGCAATCGATGAACTGGGAAAATGCGCGCAGCTCCGCTCAGATGCTGGCCGAGCGGTTGCGCAAGTTCGAAGAGCGTGGACCCGCGCATCCGCGCTTTGGAGACTTGCATCTGCGCGATGAACCAGGCGTGGCCACGCAACACCGTTATGAAACGCCGCTGCAGCCTGCCGAGTCGCGCCGCCATATCGGTATGGACTTGCGCACCTCTCCTGCCGCGCATGCTCCGTCAGATTTCATGCGCGACACCCGCGCTCCTGACGATCACGAACGCGCACCGCCGCCGATCCGGTCGGAAAGTTGGGACGACGACCCGTGGCGCTATAGGCCGCATGACGAGCAGCACGATGAGAGCGCGCCATACGAAGAGCACGAAGCGCTGTCGGGCGAGCCCGTCGAAGGCCACGGCGAGCAGCCCGCCGTCACCGCTCCAGAACCGGACTTCACGCTGCCCCCTGGGGACTTGGCGCACACCGAAGCCGCTGAGCCTTGTGCCGGCGATCCTCACGATATCGGCAATGAGCCGCCGGCGCTTGTTCCCCGCGGCGCACCCCGCAAGAACCACACGCTGCCCGCCTATCTGACGGCGCCCGGCATGTCGAACGTCATTCCCGCGCGCGTCATCGATATGTCCGCAACGGGTGCCAAGATCGAATTGACGCCGCTCGGCCGCTCCAGCGGCATTCCGATGGGCGACCTTCCCGACAACTTCATTTTGGTGTTGCGCGTCGACCGCATGGAGGTCGACTGCGAGCTGATCTGGCAGAATGACTGGATGATCGGCGCGCGCTTCCTCGGCGTGCCCCGTCCGACCCCGGACCGCAGATAGCGTCTGGCATCGGCACGCGGCCCCGCCAGCGTTGCCGTTTGGGGCTACTCCTCGGACAAAATCTTCGCGGCGGCCACATCGACGGGCATGCGCCCGGCAAGTACGGCGTCAGCCAGGTCGTCGAGCCGGTTGCCTTCGCCCGAGCGGATGCGCTTCGCCACCAGGTCGGCCGCTGCGCGTGCGATGAGGTAGCGTGCCCGCCGTCGCCGTCGTGCAGCCGTCCCCTGTGCGATCACCCCGCTCCCGACGCGCTCGATGGCCGCGAGAAGCTCAGCGACTCCCTCACCGCTGGTCGCCGTCGTCTTCATGACCGGCACCTTGGCGGCCGCGCCCGTGCGGATCGAAAGCGCGCCCGTCAGCTGCTGTAACGTGCGTTCCGCACCTTCGCGGTCACCCTTGTTGACGACCAGGATATCCGCGATTTCCAAAAGCCCCGACTTCATGGCCTGGATGTCGTCGCCCAGCCCTGGTGCAGAAATGACGACGCGCACGTCAGCCACCTCTGCAACATCGATTTCGTTTTGCCCGGTGCCGACGGTTTCCAGGATGATGACATCGTACCCCGCCGCATCGAGCGCATCGATGATGCGCACGGCCGCCGGCGACAGCCCGCCCAGATAGCCGCGGCTGGCCAGCGAGCGCACGAACACGCCATCATCGTCGAGTGCCGCCGTCATGCGGATGCGGTCGCCGAGAATGGCGCCGCCCGAGACCGGGCTCGACGGATCGACGGCGATCACGCCCACTGTCTTGCCGTGCGCGCGAAGCACCCGGATCAGTGCGTTGACGAGCGTGGATTTGCCCGCGCCCGGCGGTCCGGTGAAGCCGACCACCAGGGCTTTGCCCAGGTCGGGCTGAATGGCTTCCAGAAGCGCCGTCACGCCCGGTGACAACCGCTCCAGTTCGGTAATTGCAGCAGCCACGAACCGGCGATCGCGTGCACGCAGACGCTCGAGCGCCGCCGCCGAGGTGAGGTCGTCGGTGGGCCGCGCCGGCCGCACTGTTCCGCTTGAGTCCGGGCTGGTCATGTCCGCGTGATTAAGCGCAACTGCACTGCACTGCAAGGCAGCACCTGGCGGCGCTGCCCGAAACGGGCTGGAAAACCGGCCGCTCCCGCCGCATCAGAATTTCGCCGTGACGGCTGCATCCGAGACCTTCTCCTTGCGCATCTTGGCGGCCGATTGGATTGCCGGCACGATGGCAGCCGCATCGTCCACGACGATGAACCGCACATTGATGCCGTTGCGGATGAACTGGTCGTCGCGCATGTGCGCGAGCAAGTTCAGGAACGGATCCCAGAATCCGCCGATGTTGGCGACGACGATCGGCTTGGTGTGTTGGCCCAGTTGCGACCAGGTCAGCTGCTCGACCAGTTCTTCCAGTGTGCCGATACCGCCGGGCAGCGCAACGAACGCATCGGAGTGCTCGAACATCAGCCGCTTGCGCTCGTGCATGTCCTTGGTGATCATCAGTTCGTGGACGTCGCGCAGCATGTGCTCTTTGCGCGTCAGGAATTCGGGAATGATGCCGGTCACGCGGCCGCCCGCCTCCAGCGTCGCGCGGGCCACCTCGCCCATCAGGCCCAGCCCTCCACCGCCATAGACGAGGCCGATGCCGGCTCCGGCGAGGCCTTGTCCCAGAGTCTTCGCGGCTTCGGCATAGCGCGGATCGGTACCATGCCCCGAGCCGCAATAGACGCAGACATTGGCGATCGCCCGGGCCTTGCCGCGCTTCGCTTTGGCGGGGCTCGTGGTCTTCCCCGTCGCCTTGTCCTCCGCCGTGCTGACTTTGGCGCGAGGTGTCCTGATTTCGGAGTGTGCCGGAGCGGCGACGGCGTTCGTTTTCGCGGCTTTCGGCGTCGACGCGTTACGCGTGGGCTTTGTAGGCATGTGTGATCTTTATGACTTTCGAGCAGGTGGGCCGGGTGCCCGTGAGACGAGGGCGGCCAAATTAACGGCAAATCGTGACGCCATGATACCCGGTATCCAGACTCCCATATGGTTTTGTCGACGTTTTCCGCAATCTCCATCATCCGGGCGCTGGTTGGCGTCGCCCCCCTTTCATGCTTAATGGGGCGTCTCTATCTCGGCTATGGCATCAAGACAGCCGTTTAATGTAATGTCGTCGCAGGGATTTTTCCGTTTGGACGGTTGAGGAGTTGGGGCGTGTTATCGGGCTTGCGCGTATCGGCCGGAATGGCGTTTCTGGGCCTGCTCTACGCCGGAATTGTGCCTGGCTTCTCCTCGCCCGGCGAGCCGATCAAGCTGATTGGCGGCTCCGCCCTGATCGATACGCCACGCCCCGAAACCACGCCCGGCGGCGGCCTCGTCTGGACCCTGGCGGCCCTGGCGCAGGAAGGCATGCCCGCGCCTCCGCCCGTTGGCGAGCCGGCAGACGGCATGGGACCTGTCGCACCGCCGTCGTTTTCCGTCATCGAGATCGCCCCCGACGGCCATGTCCGGTTCCAAGGGCGCGGCACGCCGGGGACCCGCGTTACGCTTGACCGCTCCGGCCAGCCGCTGGCCTCGGCGATTGTCTCGACCCAGGGCGACTGGTCGGTCTCGCTCGATGAGAGCATCGGCTCGGGCGTCCACGTTTTTGGCTCGATGGCCACCAAGGCGAACAACGGTCTGCCCATTGTCGGCAGCGATGTGCGCATTTCCATTCCCAGCGATTTTGGTGCAGGCAGCCCTCGCGAGGGGAGCGGTATCACCGACCAAAGCCCGGATTCCGTAAGCCCCCATGTCCGCCGTCGCGCGGAGGAACTGGCGCGCGATGCCACCGAACAATTCTCTGAGATCGAGCGCCAGCGCCTGAGCCAGGCCACGCCCGGCCAGGGCACGCCGGCGAACCCCGCGCCTGCCCCGGGTGACCAGCCGAAGCGGGATGCGAAGGAGGGTGGCTTTACCTTCTGGCTGCAGGATTGGCTGGCATCGTCGAACCGGGAATTCCAGGGCAAGATCGTGCGACCGTTGCAGGTGCCGGCTCCGCAATCGGCAACCGCCACGGCCGATGCCGAGGCCGAACGACGCAAGGCGCAAGCCGAGCGTCAGGCCGCCGCTGCTCGCGCCAAGGCACAAGCCGAGGCTGCCGCCCGCGCCAAGGCGGAGCGCGTTGCTGCTGAACGCGCTGCCGCCGAGCGCCGCCGCCAGGAGGAACTGCGTCGTCAGGAAGAGGAGCGCCGGGCAGCGGCCGCCGCCGACGCGCGCGATGCCGAGGCAGCGCGTCAGGCCGAGCAGGCAAAGCGCGAGCAGGCTGCCGCCGCCGCCCGTGACGGGGAAGCCGCACGCACGGCGCAAGCTGCGCGCGAGGCGGAGCAGCAGCGCCAGCGCGAGGCTGCGCAGCAGGCCGAAGCTGCACGTCGCGCCGAAGCCGAGCGTCAGGCCGCCGCTGCCGAGGAAGCCCGCCGTCAGCGCGAGGCGGACGAACGCGATGCCGCCGCGGCGCGCGAAGAGCAGCGCCGCCTGCGCGAAGAACGCGAACGCGCACTGTTGGCCGCCGAAGCTGAGCAAAAGAGGCGCCGCGCGGAGGTGCGCGCCGCCGCCGAGGCAGAGCGCCGCCGCGATTTCCAACAGCGCATGGCGGCCAAGGCCGAGCGCACGGAACAGTTGCGATCCATCGCTAAGCCTGCCGAGCCGACGGACCAGGTCGTGCGGCGCCAGCCGCCCCCCGCCGGTCTGCGCGGTGGTGATGGCACACCAGATGACGCACCCGAGCCTGACCGGCGCTCTGGCCGCCCGAGCACGGTGAGCCCCGGCCCTGACGGTCATGTCATGCCGGAGGGTTGGCGCCGGCTGGCCCAGAACTATTCCGGTGGCAGCCGGTCGGGCGCAACAGGCCGTCCGGTTGACGCAGGCGTCTCCGACGACGATGCCCGCCGCGGACCGCGGGTGATGGGCATGGCCCGCCGCGCCACCAGTCAGTCGTGCCGCCTGGCCGGCAGGCGGATCAAGGTGCCCGGCACCTACGTCGTGCGCTCAGGTGACAGCCTTTGGCGAATTTCGCGGCGCCACTACCGGCGTGGCAAGCACTGGCCCGTGATCTTCCGCGCCAACGACCACCAGATCGACGATCCCGATCTGATATATCCGTGCCAGCGTTTCTACCTGCCGAGTCTGCGTCGCGGGCGCTGAATTGTCGGCTGTTTCATCTGTCCACGAACCAGACGCTGTGTCGCAGTGTGCTGGCCACTGGCCGCGCGAGCGCGTAAGACGGCGCATCGCCTGAACGGAGCAATCCGTGGCGGCGCTCCAAATCGGCAAAGAGGGAAATCTGCGTGAAGGGACATGGGCGCGAAATGACACCGCCCGGCGGTTTGGCCGGCACCAGGGCGCGCGCCGACCACTGGACCGTCTTCAAGGGCCTCGTCCCATTCGTCTGGCCGCAAGGGCGCCCTGATCTGCGCGTGCAGGTCGTGCTTGCCTTCGTCGTGCTGGTGATCGCGAAGTTCGTCACCGTCTCTGTTCCGATCCTGTTCAAGGAAGCGACCGACTGGCTCACCGCCAACGCCCCCGGAGCCAGCGAGCCGGCAGGCACGCTGGCGCTTGTCGCAACCGCGCTGATCGTCGCCTATGGCACCGGCCGCGTGCTCATGATGGTCTTGAACCAGATCCGCGACCTGTTCTTCACCAAGGTCGGCCAGCATGCGGTACGCGAACTCAACAACCGCACCTT
>CAZDNY010000175.1:0-6878 GCA_964506885.1 uncultured Hyphomicrobiaceae bacterium
CACGCGCGTCGAGGCCACGCGCCATCGCAGGCATGAGGCCGACGTTGGTCAGACAGGAGAAGCGACCTCCGATGCCGGTGTGATGTTCCAGCATTGGGATAGAGAAGCTCTCGAACAGTTCGCGCAGGCCGTTCGCCTTGCCCTTCTTTGCAGGCTCGGTGATGCCGAGGAACAAATCGGGGATCTTGGCTTCGTGGCCCGCATCGCGCACCGCCTGGATGGCGACGATGGCCTGTGCCAGCGTCTCGGTCGTGCCGCCCGATTTGGAGGTGACGACGAAGCGCGTGCGCGTCAGGTCGAGGTCGGACAGCGCACCGGCCAGGGTCTGTCCATCGAGATTGTCGATAAAGCGCGTGCGGGGACGCTGGCGCTGATAGGCGTCGCCGCCACCGGGAATGTTCCAGCCGGCCATCTGTGCAAGTGTCTGGCCGCCAAGACCGGAACCGCCGGTGCCGAAAAAGATGATCAGGCGGGCGCCCTTCGACAGGCGGGCAAGCGCGGCTTCGGCGTCATCGATGTCGGCGGTCTCCTCGGGGATGGTGAGGAGAGGCAGTCGCCCGGTCTCGTAGTTGTTCTTCAGGATCGTGAGCGGATCGACGAGGCGGCGCAGGTACTGCCAGAGCAGGCGCTCGGAGAGGCCAGCGCGGCCGATCGCGGCCGACATGACGCCGTCAAGCGACTGGCGGTAGGCGGGCGCGGCTGCGGTGCGTCCCTTTCCCTGCTGGTCGGTTCGCGGCATCAGAATCACCTGGCTAGAGATCGTTCTGCATCGTCCCTAGACCGCGTTCATGTTTTTTGGAAACGCAAACGCGATCTGGTCTTTTGGTTTTGAGCATGTTTTTCACGGCCCGACCGCGCACACTTCGGCTCAACATGCTCTAGCCGCTTTGGCAGCATCTGCCAACTCGCCGTGGCCAAACGTCAACACCCGCGGTCGAAGACCGCGGGTGCCGAATACGTTCAGTTGTCGCTGGTTTGCGGGCTCAGCCGCCGCCCTGAACCACCGTGGGACCCGGGGGCGCCATGTTGTGGGGCTTTCCCACAACAGTCACGATCAGCTGGCTGGGATCGAGGAACCTGTTCGCCACACGCTTGATGTCGGCCATCGTCACGGCCTCGATCATGGCGTTGCGGTTCTCGATATAGTCGGGGCCGAACCCTTCCATCTGCAGGCCGAGAAGCTGGCTGGCGATCTTGCCGGAGGTATCGAATCGCAGCGCATAAGATCCGACGAGGTACTTCTTGGCATTCTCCAGCTCGGTCTCGGTGGGACCTTCGCTCGCCATGCGCTTCAAGACATCGCGGATGACGGAGAGCGATTCGGAGATCGATTCGTTCTTGGTGGCGACCGAGCCCAGCATGACGGCAGCGTGGTCTTCCGGCATCAGGTAGGAATAGACCGAGTAGGCAAGCCCGCGCTTTTCACGTACTTCCTCCATGAGCTGGGAGGCAAAGCCGCCACCGCCCAGGATGTGGTTGAGCACGAAGGCCGTCATGAAGTCGGGGTCCTTGCGCTTGACGGAGGGAAGGCCGAATACGGCCACCGACTGCGGCACCGCCATCTCGACGACCTGCTCCAATCCACCCGCGACAGGCTTGGTTTCGGCAACGGGCTTCAGATCCGGCTTGGCAGGAAGATCGCCGAAAATCTCATCGAGCATCTTGCCGAGCGTCGCTGCATCGATGTCGCCGACAACGGCGATCCTCAGATTCTCGCGGGCGAAATTGCGCTTGCGGAAGGCTTCCAGATCGGCCGCCGTGATCGCATTGATGCTTTCGGCGGTGCCGGTCGAGGGGCGGCCGTAGGGATGGCCGGGGAAGGCACTGGCAAACCAGGATTTGGACGCCACCTTTTCCGGACTGCGCGCAGCATAAATCAGGTTTGCGAGAAGCTGCTTCCGGATGCGCTCCACCGCGTCCTCATCGAAGCGCGGCTTGGTCAACGCGAGCCGCAACAGCTTGACCGCTTCGTCGCGATTTTCCGTCAGCGTTTCGAAATTGCCATAGAAGGCGTCGCGTCCGTCGGAGTAGCTCATGCGCATGGCGAGCTCTTCCTGGCGCTCCTGGAATTGACTCGAGGTCAGGTCGCCCGCGCCCTCGTCGAGCATGGCGGACAGGAAGTTGGCCAGGCCGCCCTTGTCGTCGGGATCCTGCGAATTGCCGCCGCGAAATCCGAAACGCATGGCGATCAGCGGGACGGAGTGTTCCTCCACGAGCCACGCCTCGATACCGCCGGGACTTTTCACCTGCTGAACCGTCATGGCGTGAGCCGGACGGGCAAGTGCGGCACACAGGATGAGCAGGGCCGACAGGGTTGCGACCCAGAGCTTGAAATGAGGGGCGCCAGTGCGCCGGGCATATGCGACCCGCGCGGGGGCCGGCTTGACAGGAGACATCTGATCACCTTCGCGTGGCTCACGTCGTTTGGCTCGTTTGGACTTGGTGCCGGTCGGAAAGATCACCCGATCAGCAGGCATGTGCGCATCAGGAGCGCGATTTCGGCGGGTTCGCCGCCGGCGGCTCCTTGCCATCGGCCGTCGCGCGCTCCTTCGGCAGGAGCATGCCGGTCACCGAAGCGCGCATATCGAGGAACTTCGCCGCCACCCGCTTGACGTCTTCCGACGTGACCTTGCGAATGCGGTCGGGCCAGGATTCCATCGCCTCGATCGTCAACCCTGTCGCAAGGCCCCAGCCGTAACGGCGGGCGAGCGTCGACTGGCTGTCGCTCTCGTAGATGTAATCGGCGATGTAGGCCGACTTGGCGCGCTTGAGTTCGGACTCACTGACCCCGTTCTTGGTGATGTCGGCGATCAGATCGTCGAGCATCGCTTCGATCCTGGGCAGGTCTGCCTTATCCTGGGCGATGGCGTAGAAAGTCACCTTGCCGCTGTCGAGGCCACCGCTCTCGTAGTAGCCGCTGGCTGAAGACGCGATGCGTTCCTCGACGACCACCTTCTTGTAGAACCGGCTGGTGGCGCCGTCGGCAAGCAGCTTGACGAGTACATCGAGCGCCTCGGCGTCGCCCTTTTCAGCGGTGCGATAGCTGGGCACCACGTAATAACGATGCAAAGAGGGCTGTCCGGCGCGAGGATCTTCCAGCGTCAAGCGGCGCGGTGCGCGGACTGGCGGCTCGGCGGGGCGGAAGCGGTTGTTGGTGATGCCTTCGACCGGGGCAAGCTTTCCGTAGGTGTTCTGAGCGAGCGCCTTGACCTCGTCGGCCGTGACATCGCCGGCAACGACAAGGATCGCATTGTTGGGCGCGTAATAGTGCTTGTAGAAGCCTAGCGCATCCTCACGCGAGAGCTGAGCGATCTCGTGCTCCCAGCCGATCACCGGAATCCGATAGGGGTGGTTCTGGTAGAGCACCGCGTCCATCTGCTCGCCGAAAATCGCCGACGGGCTGTTCTCGATGCGCGAACGCCGCTCTTCCAGAATGACATCACGCTCGGTGAGCACTTCCTTGTCGGTCAGGCGCAGGTTGACCATGCGGTCCGCCTCCAGCTCCATCATCTTCGGCAGCTGTTCCTTGGCGACGCGCTGGAAATAAGCGGTCGCATCCTGCGTCGTGAAAGCGTTGTCCTGGCCGCCCAGACGCGAAACGATCTTGGAGAATTCGCCTGAGGGAATCTTCTCGGTGGACTTGAACATCAGGTGCTCGAGAAAGTGGGCGATGCCGGATTTGCCGCGCGGTTCATCGGCAGCACCGACACGGTAGAACACCATGTGCGTGACGACCGGGGCGCGGTGGTCGGGGATGACCAGCACTTCCATGCCGTTATCAAGCTTGAAGTGGGACAGTTGCGACTTGGAGTCGCCAGCGAATGTCTGGGGGGAGAGTGCGAGTGTCATAAGAGCAATCACCAGGCTCGAGAAGCGGCGCAGGCCGATGTGCAGCATTTGGTCAATCCTCTAGCGGTCTCCGGTCGATCAGATACCTCACAGGGCTGGCGCCAGGCTGCCCGAGCAACCGTCGGCGACCCTAGCAAAGCCCAATTGCGGACGGGCCCTGCTGCAGAGGCAGGCGCTCCTGATACACGCGAAGCGCAATGCCTGGATCAGATGTCGGTGCTGGGCCCCGCGATGTCAAATGACAAGGCGTTCATGTGGGACCGGTCGGCGATTGCATTCACCAATTGCCTCTTGGCGGGCGCGATATTGCTGCGACGACGCGCGAACAGTTGGGACGATCGCCCGGTCGGGCGCGCCCAAACCATGAAATAGACTGAAAAATCCGCTTATTGCTTGTTGGCGTCGTCGCCGCCGGACCAGTTCTTTATGGACGTGAGGATGCTTGCGCGGCAGGGACCGGCAGGGCCGACGGCGTCATCGGCAGACGCGTCGCCACGGGCCTTCGCCTGTTCGTAGTGAACCTTGCAGTATTCCGCCTGGCGGCGCGCCAACTCGGCCTTATCGATATGCTTGGCGCGATCGGGGTCGTTGATGAAGGCGAGATCGGCCTCTGTGGTGACATCACGTCCCGACCCGGGCGGCGGGAGCGATCCGGTATTTGGTGGAACCACGAGGCCGTTGCGGGCGGCCACCTTGGGCTCGTCGGACTTCGACTTTTGGGAGCCGGAAACGCCCATGGCGTCGAAGATCTTGCCGTTGAGTTCGATGTCGTCCGTACCACAGCCCGATACCGCGATGGCGGTGCCAAGTACCACGGCGAGGCCCAAGCCTTTGATAAGGCTGAAAAGTCCCGTCATCTGTGTCACCCCCGGAATATTCCACCCCCGTGGCGGTCGGCCATTCTGGCCGGAAAAACAGGCGTTAGCCCTGATTTGCGGCGGGATTGCGACTCGCTATGAGTGAGTCATACAGGAGGCCGACAACGCCAGCAACGATAGCCACGTCGGCGATGTTGAAGACATACCAGTAATACCCAAAAGCGTGCAAAGAGACATAGTCGATGACGCCCCCGGCGTGCAGCCTGTCGATGGCGTTACCGATGGCGCCGCCGATGATGAGCCCGAGGCTCCAGGCCATCAGCTTTCCAGTGCCTGTACGGGCGAGCCAAATCCAAAAGCCGAGGCTGGCGGCCAGGGCAAAGGTGAAGAGCGCCAACTGCCCGGCGCGGCTGTCGGTATGCAGCAGCGAGTAGCTGATGCCCTTGTTGATGACGTAGACCCAGTCCATGAACGGCGTGATCGTGACGCGCCCTTTCGCGGGCCGGTCATAGACGGCGACGACCCACCACTTGTTGCGCTGGTCGATGACTGCGGTGGCGACCGCCACCCACAGGGCGAGGCGCGAGTAAGGCCCCCACAGCCATGAGCCCTGCGTGTGCTGATGCTGGCTTGTCTGCATGGGTTATCAACCCAACTTGCCGGCCAGCGCGTCGATCTCGCGCATGGCGGCGGCGTCGCGGGCGGACAAATCGGGATATTCGGGGTCGGAGCCGACATCGGATGTGATGCGCCAGGAGCGGGCGCACTTGTTGCCCTCGGCACGCTTGACGACGACGGCGACGCCGGGCACCTCGGGCAGGGTGAAGGCATCGGCTGCCGCGCCATCGGTCACGATCTCGATGGCGGACGTGATGGCGATCTCGGCCAAGTCGACGTCCTTGACCGCCGCGGCGAGCGCGGAGTCCGTGATGTAGACGACAGGTGCGGCTTCTAGAGACGAGCCTATGCGCTTTTGCGCGCGCTCGATCTCAAGGGCGCCGGTGACGACGCGGCGAACCTTGCGCACCTTCTCCCAGCGCTCGGCAACATCCTCGTTGCGCCACTCGCGCGGGATCATCGGGAACTCGTGCAGGTGCACGCTTTCCTCGTCGTTATCTGTGTGGCGCGCCAACCAAGCCTCTTCAGCCGTGAACGACAAGATCGGCGCCAGCCACATTGTCGTAGCACGCAGGATCTCATCGATGACCGTCAACGCGGCGCGGCGGCGGACGGACGAGGGCGCGTCGCAGTAGAGCGCGTCCTTGCGGATGTCGAAGTAGAAGGCCGACAGCTCGGTGTTCATGAACTGTGAGAGGACCGACACCACCTTGGCGTAGTCATAGGCGGCATAGGCGGTGCGCACCTCGGGTCCGATCTCGGAAAGGCGGTGCAGCATGAGCTTTTCAAGCTCCGGCATGTCCTTCAGGTCGACGTAATCGGCCTCCGTGTAGTGGCCCAGCGCGCCCAGCATCCAGCGGATGGTGTTGCGCATCTTGCGGTAGACCTCGGCGAAGGTCTTGATGATCTCAGGACCGATGCGCAGATCATCCGAATAGTCGGCGGCGGCGACCCACATGCGCAGGATGTCTGCGCCAGATTTCTCCATCACCTGCTGCGGCGCGGTCACGTTGCCGACCGCCTTGGACATCTTCTGCCCCTTCTCGTCGAGGACGAAGCCGTGGGTCAGGACGACGTCATAGGGTGCCTTGCCGCGCGTCCCGCACGACTCCAGCAACGAGGAATGGAACCAGCCGCGATGCTGGTCGGAGCCCTCCAGATACATGACGCGGTCCTTGCCTCCGTCCATGTGTCGCCTGATGCCAGCGAGGCCGGGGAAGGCTTCAGCATCCTCCAATACGAACGCGTGCGTGGAGCCTGAGTCGAACCACACGTCGAGGACGTCGCGCACGCGCTCCCAGTCGGCCGGATCGGCGACGAGACCGTCGAGGAAGCGCTCCTTGGCGCCATCCTCGAACCAAACGTCGGCGCCGTGCTCGGCAAACGCCTGCTTGATGCGCGCGATCAGTTCGTCATTGTGTTCGAAGCCGGGGCCTGGGATGACTTCGTCAGTTTTCGTATTGCGGAACACGGTGATGGGCACGCCCCAGGCGCGCTGGCGCGAGACAACCCAATCGGGACGGCTTTCGATCATGCCGGTGATGCGGTTCTGGCCCACGGCGGGGACCCAGTCGACGCGCTTGATTTCATCGA
>CAZDNY010000176.1:0-6825 GCA_964506885.1 uncultured Hyphomicrobiaceae bacterium
GATTCCCGCCGACATTGCGGCTTGCCCTTCCGCGGTCGACATCCCTGCTGACCTGCGCGCCTCGCTTTACATCGAATGCGTTGCCGTGGTCTTTGGTCTTTGGAGTGGGCCTCGCAATGTCACGCGTTTGCTTGTCGCGCACCGCAGGCATGTCCCGCGACTTTTGTGGTGTCGGGCGCGCTGCTGGCTTTTGCGCCGGACGATCCTTGGGCTTGGCGTCACCTTTCCTATCCGAAAGTTTCGGCTGACCATCCTTAAGTGCGGCGCCGGGCCGGTCCCGCATCTGGCTCTTGTCGTCGAAGCCACGAAAATCCCTTGCCGCATCGCGGCGGGCGCGATCACTCACACCAAACTTTTCCCTGCTCGCCTGATCACGGTAGGGCACCGACTTGCGGTGCGCCGGATTATGCCGCCAGCTGTTCGACGTGATCTTGGCGCGATTGATATTTATGTTGTTGTACTTTTTGACGTTGATGTTGATGTCGTGGCGCCGCCAGTCACAGCGCCCCCATCCCCACAACGCACCGGCCACCGCGAATCCGGCACCCCAAAAGAAGCCGTTCACGAAGGACGCACCCGGATACACTGGAGGCCAATAGTAAGGTGGGTATGCCGGGTACCACCAGGTGCCATAGACGACCGCCGGCTGGTACACGGGAACGTAAACTGTCTGTGGCGATGCAGACTCGATAATGATGTAATTGGTCTGCTTCGTAACCTTCTGCTGCTTGTTGCTCTTGAGCGAGCCGGCCTCATCCGCCTTCTTGCGAAGGAACTGGACCCGATCCATCACATCGGCCTGCTGCGCAAGAAACGCATCACCAAGCTTCTGGGTCCACTCGAGCTTGTCGCTCATCGCGTTGAGCACGTCTGGAAACTGCGTGAGTGTCTTCACGCTTGGATCCCAGTCCTTTGACTCCAGCGCCTTCGTCAGCGCATCACCCGACAACTTCGCGTTGCCCGACTCCTTGCGCCAGCGCGCCGCCTGGACAACCTCGAGTGGATAAGTCGATGCCATCAGCACTGTTGTCAGCAGCTCGTCGGGATAAAGAGCGATTGGCGCAAGCAGCTGGTCCAGCTCTTCGGTCTTGAATGGTTTGGCATCATTCGCCGACTGCGCGTTCACGGCAGGCGGAAGCCCCATCAACACCAGACACACGAAGACTCTGAGGAGTTTGACGAGGACGTTAGCTTGCACGGCTCTTTCCTACGATACGTCGTGAACACTCGACTGACCAACCCTCCGGCGTTACCTCCAGGAGGATGCGATCAATACTCTCACCTGTCAGTTCGCAGCAGCTCGACGCGCCTATTGATGGCGCGCCCCTGCAGCGTCGCATTGTCTTCCTTGGGCTGGCTCGCGCCCAGCCCAGCCGTCTTCAGTCGCGAAGCAGTTACGCCGAGCTTCACCAGTTCGGTGGCCACGGTTGCGGCTCGGGCCCCGGAGAGCTTCAAGTTGTATGCGGCATCTCCGATTGAATCAGTGTGCCCGTTGATCTGCAGCGTCCAGGTCGGATTGTTCTTGAGCGTCTGGGCAATATCCTTGATCAGGCTCGCCGACTCGCTCCTGAGCGTCGCCTTGTCGAAGTCGAAGCGCAGGCCGTAGACGTCGTATCGACGCAAGGTGCCCAACGATTGCTCCATCGCGGATTTCATCGAGGCACCCGCTGCCACCCGAACAATTTTTTCCGAACGAGGGACCTTTTCCCAGCTGAACTGCAGTGTACTTTGCAGCATCATCGGGTTGTTCTTGTTGTCCAGAAAATAGAACTCCCCACTGCCGCTCTTGCTGCCGTCCCTGAAGGTGCCCCGCGCAAGCAATGCGGGCACTTCAATGAGCTGGTCTTCAACCAGCAATCTGACCTTCAGGCCCTTTTGGACAAGCGCAAGTTCTCCGTTGATGACCGATTGCTTGGCATCATAAACCAAGGCTAGATTCGTTCTCCCCGTGTCGCGAAGCTCAATCAGCGATGCGGATGAGATGCCAAGCGAGGTTGTGTTGGGCATCTCGCCGGGCATGCCTTGCGCATAGCCGAGAACGAAGGATTTCGATGATTGCCTGTCCGCCGTCCGTAGCTTGCGAGAAACGTTCAGTCCTCGCGTGCTGGCGTACCGTAGATCCAGATCGCTGGGAGTCACGTTCGTGAACGTGACTCTTGCTTCTGCGTCCGGACCGAATGGATTACTGAAAGCGTAGTCGACCTGCCCACCGACGTGCGGCAAGAGGGGCCCCAGATTTTCCTGCGCGAGAGCACCCTTGAATGCGATCCCCCATGCCATGCCCGCGATAACGGCAACTCGAATCCACCTCATCCTCGTCTCCCCCTCTCTATACGCAGGCAATGAAGCTTATCGTCTTCAGTGGCTCCAGCCAGTTTGACGCCCGACCTAAAGCGGCGTCAGCGACTCCAGCCCCTTGCGACATTCGTCGGTCAGCGTCGCCTTGTTCTTCTTGATGCAGTCGTAGATCCTGCCGCCACCTGGTGCGACCTTCGAGCAGTACTGCACAATATCGCTGCTACAGATCCGCGCCATTTGCCGGAGGCTCTTCAGCCTGTTGCCGAGATCGTCCGACGCCAAATACGCGGTCAACCGGCAGCGCGGCGCGATGCGGTCCTCGAAAGCGATCAAGCATGCCACCACGCGGCTTTCGCCCGGCGTGACTGCTGAACAATATTGCTTGATGTCACCGGCGCAGTCTGCAGCAAGCGTTCCAGCCGCCGATTGAGCCCAAACAAGCTTCGGACCACTGCTCGTTAACGCCAGAGCCAAGCCCAGGCAAAGGACAGCTCCGTACCCAAAGCCAAAAACGCGAATCATAGTCACACCCCAACAATTGACGTTGCAAATTTGCGAGGCACCTTCTCCCATGAATCTGCAAGGGGACAGCTACCTCTCGTTCTCCCAACCTCACGGCGCCGCCAGAGTGGGCGCACTCCATTGGCCGGATTGAAACCCCGCTGCGCACAGCCTGCCCAGCTCTCTTGAATCATCACGGTTTGCGCGGCCGCCGCAGTCTTATTCCTGAATAGTCCTCCGATGCCTCGCCAGGCCGCGTTACGCCCGTTACGCGCTCATCGCTATCGAAATGCCCCTTGTCCAATTGCCATTTCTGACGCGCTCCGACAGGCTTTGTTGTAAACGAATTTTTTGTGTCTTCACCAGCTTCGCCACCAATCCTGGGATCGAGATCCAATGTCGCCGGCAGATTATCTGTCTGCCGCTTTTCGCGACCGACCTCGCCGGCATTTCGCTCCCCGGCATTGCTCTGCCCAACGCCAACGACTGCGTGAACGAAAACAATTCCAGCGCCAAGAAGCGCCACTGAAATCCGCATTGAGCAGCCCCGTCAATCACATCCAATGTGCCCGGCCGTCAGCGATACAACGGTAGCAACCGGCAGCGCTTGTCATTTCGCGCCAAGGACAATGCAAAGGGGATGAGTGTCAGATTCGCGAGTCACACGTCAGCTGTCCCTCGCGCCGCGTAAAGGCGATTGGCCGTCTTGCCAGTGCGCTGCCATGAACTGTCTTTCGACTGACCTTCAATGTGCTCTTGTCCTTTGCACAGTTCGAGCGTGAGATCGCGGGCGAGCGCACCCGTGACAAGATTGCCGTGTTCACGAGGAAGGGCATATCAACGGGCGGCATCGTCCCGATCGGATGTGACGTCAAGGACGGCAAGCTCGTCGTCAACGCTGTTAAAGCCGAGACGGTGCGTTTCATCTTCAAGGGCTTTGCGGAAGTGCAATTCGTAACGTTGCTCGAAGCGAAACTGAAGCTGCTGGGCGATCCCATCAAGGTACGCGAGGGCGTTTGGGCAAGAATCTCCGGCAGGCGGCCGTTCTTGCGCGGCAACCTTTACCCGACCCTGTAGAACTACGTTTATCGTGGCGAGGGTGCGCTCAAGCGTAACGCATACCCTGGCCAGAACGAGGCGATTGTTGAGGCGGACCTGCGGTCGCTCAAGACCAGATCGGGTCGAGTGTGCTGGCTGGGGCGGGAGGGTTCGAACCTCCGCATGGCGGAATCAAAATCCGCTGCCTTACCACTTGGCTACGCCCCAACATCGCCGGGCCTAGGGGCCGGGCGGAAAGCGAGCGCACCATAATGAAGCGGCCCGGCGGGGGCAATCCCCCGCGATGGCCGGGGCCGTCGTTGCATGGGTCGCGAAGGCCGGGAAAGCCGGCGCAGTCCCGGGATGGGCGCGGCGGCTTACTCGCCCTTCCAGTTTGGGGACCAAGCGCAATAGCCTTGCCGACTTGGCTGGAACCGGCCGGCTCTACCGCCCGGCCACCCATAACAGCATACTCGGGGAGCTTAGTCGGGGGGAACGGGCCGGTGGCCGGTGGTGCCAATCCGCCTGCGGCGGAAATAACTTAACGGGCGTTCGGTCTGGGCCTGAACAAGGCTTGGGCGCAGGCCGAGCCAGAAGGGCAGGCCGGCGCGCGGGCCAGTCGCCTGCCGGAATATTGTGGCAGGACTGGCCGCGTGCTCGGGACGGGTTGCAGGCTGAGCGGCTCGAGGCTATAAGGACGCCTCGCCTGTGCCGGGCGGCCTTGAGCCGGCGCCGTCACGGGCGTTATTCTATGAAAATCGCTGGTGCGGCCATGAGCGGCGGCATCAGTGCGGGTGACACCCCCAAAACCGGCATGCCCCACATGCCGCGTCACCTGACGGTCGGGCGGAGCGTAGCGCAGCCTGGTAGCGCACTTGCTTCGGGAGCAAGGGGTCGGGAGTTCGAATCTCCCCGCTCCGACCAATATTTTCCTATGTCCTAGTCTGAAACTGCGGGGCCGAGCCGTTGGGCAGAAGCTGCCGTTCATTTTTTGTTGTATATGCGGGCGCCGTCCGCATTCAGCGCGTTGAGCGCAGAACCAGAACCCAATCGGGGGCTTGGCCGGCGTTCTGTCCTGGCGTTCGCAACTGCTGGATGCGGTAGCTGGGCCAATGCGGGATGGGGTTGGGCTGAGAGCTCCCCGCGACCGGATCGTACCAGCGCGCTTCGATGCGGCCTTCCGACAACAGGCTCGTATCCACGTCCAGGTTGCGCGAACCGGGCGCATAGACGATCGCCCAATCGCCCTTGTCCACGTATGCGGCCACCGCGCGGTCCTGATCGCCACCGGCGCCACTGACGAGAAAGCGGTTATCAAAATCGGGTTCCAGCCGCCACCACGGGATATCGCGCAGCAAAGCTGCGAGTCTGGTCATGCTGCGGGCGCCCGCACTGTCCAGCGCCGCCCGCCAGCCCAACGGCGCATCGAACACGCCGGGGCCATCGAAGTGCCAGATAGGATTATTCCCGTAGATGTGACCGCAGGCCCCCGACAGCAAGGCCTGATAGGCCTGCGTCCTGATGCGATGGGCGTTGGCGCCGTGCTCGTTCTCGTAGGCACTTTCCAGAAGAATGACGGGTCGTACGCGCTCTTGTGCCTGCATCACCTCGCGCGCCTGCAGATGGACCGGATCATAGGTGTAGAGTGTATCGATATCGAGCCACGGCTGGTCACCCCAGTATCGGCTGGCGACGGTTCCGGGCGCACAGTGCGCGCTGTGCAGGGCGCGCGGGGCCTGTTTGCGGATGGCCTCGGCAATCACGGCGGAGAGGGTGCGATCGGGAGGATTGAAATCGCCACCGTGCAGCCAGACGATGTTATCGAACCGCGCATAGCGCCTGCCAAGGAAGTCCCCGTAGGCGCGCAGCGTTTCCGGCCCGCTTTCGCGCATGGCCCGATACCAGCCCTCGCGGCCGCCCTTGTAGCCGAGATAGGCCGGTGTCAGCACGACGAGAAGTCCGAGCCGCGCGGCGTCTTCGAGTATCCGATCGGCGTGTGCGAAATACGCCTCGCTCGGTGTCGCGAAGTCGCCGGGCATGGAGAACGGCGGTGCATCGTAGAAATTGCGCGGCGCCTTGCGCGAAAAGCGGTTCTCGATGAGATTGACCAGAATCGTATTGAAGCCACGACGCCTGCGGTCCTCCAGATAGAGACGCGCATCCTCAGCCGACACATCGGCAATGAGCGACCAGGCGGTATCGCCGTGCAACAGGAACGCGCGGCCATTCGCATCGACGAGGTGCGGCCCGTCCGAGGCCTTTGCGAGGGGAAACGCGACGGCATCTTGCAGCGGCTCCGCGCCGCCCGGTTCAGCGGACCCGCCCGGCGCCTGGGCTTCAAGTTGGCGGCCCGGCCAGGCGAGAAGGCCGCAGCCGGCGGCCGCGCCGATCAGCGCCTGGCGACGCGTCCAGCATCCTGACGACATCTCGACCTCCATCCACGCGACATGGTTGTCGCGCACCTGCCGCGGTTGCAGGCTCACCGGTGCACCGTCGGGACGTCAAGTCCGGCAAATGAGGGTATTGGCCAAGATTTGGCCCGTTGCGCTCCTTACTTGCGCCGCCTCATAGCGTCACCAGAGCAGGGCCAAATCTGGTGGGCCTGCTCTCCGGCTCTGGTGGTTTGCTCGATCTCCTGATTGCGCATCTGCCTCGCGCCCCCCGCAATAGCGCAAGAGCTTCGTCCAAGTATGTGACTGACGCCCGAGGCAGTGGGCCGATGCCGGCGTGGAAAAGGATCGATGCGATCCAGGAGGTGCTGCCGGCCTGCGATCAGGGGCGTGCGGAGGCGGAAGGCGGGCTGATCAGCCTCGAGGACTACGAGGGTCTGGTGCGCGCGGGCAAGGGCTGAACCGTCAGGCCGCGCCGGCGCACTGGGGCCGAACACGATCGACCGCACCGGTCGCGTCGAGGGATCAGATCCTATTCGTCTTATTCAGCATCTGCAGCGCCGCACCGGCAATGACGCTTTCCTCATCGGTGCGCACG
>CAZDNY010000177.1:0-6793 GCA_964506885.1 uncultured Hyphomicrobiaceae bacterium
CGGCCGCGCGCCGCGATTGATCCGCCTCGGAGCCACTCCGCGACGCCGGTTGCGCACGAGACACCCGCGCCGCGGGCTCGTCGATCGGTGCCAGCGAACCAGTGATGATGCTTCCCGGCGCCGGTCCTGCTGAGGAATCTGTAGAGCTTGCCGCCTCGCTGCTGGCGGGGTCAGCCGTGGCGAGGGCGGCAAGCTCGAGGCCGCTGCTGGCACAGGCGCTGAGCATCAGCGCAGCCGACAGCGGAAGGGCAAGACGCAGCGTTCTCAGAGCACTGACCGCGAGCGTCGCGGTCTGATCGAGATAGGCGTCGTGAGACGCCGCGTGAATTTCATGGACAGAATTGGACATCATGGACCCCTTCGGCGCATCCCCGTTAGGCGCGAGCGCGCGCACGAACACAGGTGATGACGCTACGCATCGATGGTTGGACGCGCGACAAAACGCCAATGAACATGGGAACTGAACCTGACACGAGAGGATTTACGCCAACCCCCGTCCGCACCGTGGCGCTCGCCATGAGCGCGCCGCGCGGATACGCAGTCCGGACACGATCCAGGCCAACTCCGGCGGCCGTGGTGTCCGCAATACCGGATAACTGTCATAGCCCGAAGTCGGCGGTTGCGGAGGTCCGTGCGCGGTTCATCCCCGTTATCCCCAGCTCACCCCCGGCCGTGAGGAAAACCCAGGACCGACCAGGCGGCCTGCAAAGTGGCCAGCGCCGTACCCCCGGCATCGACCCTGGCCCACGACAGCGGCCCCAGGTCATAGCCGAGCTGACGGTCGACCACGTCCGACGTCGCATCGGACGCATCGCCCGTGCGTTCGTCGACGCGTTGGCGCAGCACCTGCGGGTCGGCGCTGAGCCAAAGGCCGGTGAACGCGACACCGGCATCGCGCGCCACATCAGCCGCCCGTTTGCGCTCTTCGGGCGTCGCAAACACCGCATCGACGATGACGTTCTGGCCGGCGGCCAGCGCGACCGACGCGCGTAGCAGGATTCGCTCGTAGACCTGCCGAGAGGCTTCCTTCGTGTAGTGCTCCGCCGGCAGCCGCTCGGTCTCATCGACGCCCGCCATCGCCTTGCGCTCCAAATCGGAGCGCAGATGCAGCGCGCCGAGCTGTCCTCCCATGTCCGGCGCCAAAGCCGCCGCGAGTGTCGATTTGCCGGTGCCTGAAAGCCCGCCCACAGCGATGAGACGGGGCGCACCCGTGTCGAGTGCGCAGAGCGCCTGGGCGAGATAACCCCGTGCCTGTGCGCGCGCTTCGGCAAAGTCCTGCGATCCTGTATCGAGACCAGCGCCGCGGCTTGCTGCGACCATGGCACGGATCCCCGCCCGGCACGACAGATAGAGCGGCATCGCACGCAGGCCCTCCAGATCGGCAGTATCGCCGCTTTGTCCGCCCGAGCGCCACAGATAGCGGTTGAGGACGACATTGGCCGCCGCGCGCTGACCGTAGTGAATGAGATCCATGAGCAGGAACGCCAGATCATACAGTGTATCGACGCTGGCCATCTCCTCGCTGAACTCCAGCGCATCGAACAGCGTCGCGACCCCGTTCCAGACCACGATGTTGGCCAAGTGCAGATCGCCGTGGCAGCGCCGGAACTTGCCCGTCCCGGCGCGGCGCCGCAACAGCGCCTCGAGCGCAACGGTGCAGTTTTGAGTTTTCCGCTGCCAAGCCTCCACATCACCGAGCCGGAGTGTGTCGGGATACGAACGGCAGACACCGCTCACTTCTTCGATGATGGCCTGCATCTTTCGCAGCGCATCGACCCCGGTCTTTGGAACCGAGCGCGCGTGCATGGCATAGACAGCATCTGCGGTCTGGCGCATGAGCCCAGGATCGAGCGGCCCCTCAGCCGCGCGATTGCTCATGAGGTCGCGATCCTCGAAGGCGCGCATCTCGACCGCCCACTCGACCGGCGAGCCCACACCGCCGATGGCGAGCGTTCCGTCCCCCTCACGGGTGATCGCAACAACGCCTACGTAGATTTCCGGTGCGTTGTCGCGGTTGACCTCGATCTCGCGTCGGCACGCCGCCTCGCGCAAGCCCAGGGTCGAGAAATCTACGAAGGCGAGCTTCACCGGCCGTTTGATCTTGAGCGCCCGATGGCCCGCGACGAACACCAGCGCAATATGTGTACGATGGATGCGGGCAACTCCCGGCCCCACGACATCACGACCCGAAAGGAAGGCGACGACCTCGTCATGCGCCTCCATCTCGCTCTCCCGTGGTCCCGGCAACGCGCCTGCCTCGCCTCAGCACACCGTCGGCAGGCACAGGCGGATATCGAATTTCTCGTGTGTCGATGGCCGCGAGAAGTCGAATTCACGGCCATCCAGGCACCGCGCCCGGCCCTCTTTGGAAACCTTGCCGCCGGCTTCGATGTCGCGATCGAACAGAATCTTGTCGAGAACGCAGCGGTACTCGTCGTTCAGCTGCAGCGCCAGCACGCTCTGCCATGTCGGAGTGCCGGGCTTGGCTTCCTCCGCATGCGCAAGGTTCGCACCGCCCGCCGATGCCAGCAATATGCCGGAGAGGCCAGCTGCCAAGGCCCCATTGAGGGCGCGCCGCAAAAGCACCCGGGGACCGGTCGTATGACGGAACGCGTCACGGGGCTGGTCGGCTTGCACATTCCCGATTTTCGTCTGTGCGCTCATCTGGAATGCGCTCCCTTTGATTATGGTTACTTGTGTCGACCCAGTGTCGGCAACCAGGATTGCTGCGGCCTTGACGGCCGTCAAGGTCAGGTGCCACTCATGGGTGCGACGGTCGATCACAAGACTGCAGAACATGGCGAGGACATGGCAATAGGTACGCTGCTCATCCATCTCAACGACCGCCGCAGGGCAGGTCGCCTGACGGGATTCGCCAAAGCCATTGCGGCCGGTTCGCGCGCCCACATCATAGGCCTGCATGTCTATTCCGGACTGCCGCCACTGGCGCCGGTGGTCGTCCCCTATGGTGAAGACGTGATCGCGGCCGTCACGCAGGCGGAGAGCCGTGAGGAAGCCGCCATCGAACAGACCTTCCGCGAGATGACCGCCGACGTCGCCGATCGCGCCACCTGGATCAGCGAGCGGGCCGCCGGCCCCGACCTTGCCGAGCACCTGATGCAGTACGGCCGCGGCGCCGATCTGATCATGGCCTCCGTCGCTGACGTCGACTGGGAGATGGCCCCGGTTCTGGAGTTCCCCGAGCGCCTCGCCATCGAAAGCGGGCGCCCGGTGCTGATGGTCCCCAATCAGGGGACCTTCGATGCCCCGCCGCAGCACGCCGTCATTGCCTGGAACGGGTCGCGCGAATCCGCGCGGGCCGGGTTCGATGCCCTGGCGCTTTTCGATCGTTCCGTCCGCTACACGATCCTGGTGATCGATGACGAGGAATCCGATGAGCGCCAGTTGCTGAGCGCCGAGCGCTTCGTCGCCGCCCTGCAGCGCCACGACATGACGGCCGCGCTGGTCCACAAGTCCGCCGCAGACCGCAGCATCGGCAAAGCGATCTGCGCGCAAGCCGAAGCGCTGGGCGGTGATCTACTCGTGATGGGGGCATATGGCCATTCGCGCTTCCGCGAATTCGTCTTCGGTGGCGCAACCCGCCATGTCACCCACCACATGACCTTGCCCACCTTGTTGTCACACTGATATCAACCTGAAACGCCGTCGAAAGGCGCAGCGCCGCTCCGGCGCTCGTAACGTGGAGAATATCGACCCATGGACCAGCCCATCATTGTCCCTATGAAGCGTGTGCGGCTCGAGTTGGCGCGCGATCATGACCATCCGCTGGGCAGCCGCAGCCACGGTTACGATTTCATCGCGCCCATCGACGATAACGGCCACATCAGCGCCGAGGACTGGAAGAAGAATCGCGATCGCTGCCGCGTGAAGAGGTTCTGCGAAGGCGAGCCCGACGAGGTCGGACACATCATCCGCAAGCCCGGCGGCTCATGGGCGTTCCACTACGACATCCACGGTTCGCCCGATGCCGATGAGGGCGGCTACCGCTTCGACCAGCATGTCTTCAAGCCGGGCGAATACGTGTCGATCCGCGAGCACGACGGTGAATTGCGCACGTTCAAGGTCATGAGCGTCGTCGAACTCGATTGAGCCTTGTCGCGCGCTGTCACTGCAACAAGACGTCGCCTGCCAGGAAGGCGACCGTCGCGACCAGTCCGGCCGCCGGAACCCAGCCGGGCGTAAGGAAGATGCCGGCCGGTGGCGCCGCCTCGCGCGCCTTGATGGCGACCAGCGCGGCGTTGACGGAAGCAAACATCACCAGCGTCAGGCGCGACGACCATTCCGCCAGCCCGGTAAGCGGGACAGCGAGCGCCAGTATCAGAACGAGCGCCGTGACGATGCCGGTTGCAACGAGCGGTGTGCGGGTCAGCGCATTAACGCGCGCAAACACGGCGGGAATGTCGCCGCGGCGCGCCAGACCGTAGGCGACGCGGGCGGCCAGGATGATGCTGGCGATAATGCCGTTGAGCGTTGCCACGATGGCGATCGCCGCCATCACGGTGGGCGGCCACCCCGTCAGGCGGACGAAAACGCTGGCGAGCGGTGCTTCCGTGGCGCCGAGGGTTTCCTGTCCGAGCGTCACCAGGGCGATCCAGACGACCGCCACGTAGATCAACGTGGTGATCACCAGTGTGGCCAGGATCGCCCGCGGCAGATCGCGCACCGGGTTCTTGATTTCTTCGGCAACGTTGACGATTCCTTCGAAACCGATGAATGCGAACACCGCCAGCAGGCCGGCGCTCATCATCGTGTACCACGTGGCGGCGTTCGAGAGATCGGGCACGGCTTCAGGCAGCCGTGTGACGGCGCCGGGGGCATAGAGGAACCCCAGCCCGGCGATGAGCAGAAGGCCGCCAACCTCGATCACGGTCATGATGCCGGCGAACGTGACCGATTCCAGAATGCCCCATGCGGCGATCGCGCCCATGACGACGACAACGGCAGTGACGACGAGCAACTCCGGCGTATCGATGAAAACACGGATGTACTGCGCGCTGCCCAGGCTGATCGTCGAAGCGGTCGTCACCGAGATGGCGATCACCAGCAGACCGATCACGGTGCCGGCGCCACGGCTTGAGAACCCTTCCGCAACGTAGGCGGCTTCTCCCGCCGCCACCGGCATGCGGGTTGCCAGTTCGGCGAAAGACAGCGCTGAAAGCGACATCAAGGTCGCCGCCAGCACGAAGGCAGCCGGAGCCGCGTTCCCCGCCACATTGGCAACCGGGCCGATCAGCACGTAGATGCCGGCCCCGATCGTGATGCCGAGCCCGTAAAGCAGCGCATGCCACACGTTCAAGGAGCGCTTCAGCGTGACATGGCCAGCCGCATTCGTGTCCGGAGCTGGTGACGAAGTCTCGGGCAATGGGAACTCCAAATCGCGAGCCTTGCAGGCCTTGGGGCAGCAGATCACTTGAGCATATGCGAAACATCGCCGTGTACGAGCCCGACCTGGCGGCCTGTCCAGCATTTGAATTGCCGTCAAACAGGCCTTTTCGTCTGCGCACAACGCGGGCATTCTGTGGTATCAGAATATTCTGATCTGCATCAGCTTCCCGAGCGGGCGCTGAACGGGAGATATTGCGCCCGCCCCACACTTGGGCAAGGGTAGCGCGACAAGGACAGCAGGGGAGGCAGCATGAGCGTCCTGGATTCGGTGATGTCGATGCTCGGCGACACGGATGGCAAGGTGTCGCCAGAGATCTCGGTGCGCCGCGTGCCGTTCGACCAGCCGTGGGAATGGCTGGGTGCGGGATGGCGCGATATGTGGACCTACCCCGGAACGAGCCTCATGTATGGTTTGACCTTCGCCATCGGTGCTGCCCTGATGGCGATCGGCGTCACCCAGGCCGGCGCGCAATCGATCATTCTGGCCCTGTTCGGGGGCTTCTTGCTGATCGGCCCACTGGTTGCCGTCGGCCTTTACGATGTCAGCCGCCGCATCGAGGCGGGCGAACCCGTAAGCTTGGCCGCCGCTTTGAAGAAGAGTTTCCAACCGGCTGGTCAGCTGGGCTTCATGGGCGTTATCCTGTTCCTGATTTTCATGGTCTGGATGCAGGTCGCCTTCCTGCTCTTCATGCTCTTCACTGGAGGCCGCGAATTCCCGCCGCCCAGCGAATTCGTGCACATGCTGTTGTTCACCGAGCACGGCCTGGGCCTGCTGTTCGTCGGCACCGCGGTCGGCGCGCTGCTTGCCTTCTTCACCTTTTCCGTCTCGGTCGTTTCCGTGCCGCTTCTGATGGTCAAGGACGTCGACGTTGCCACGGCAATTTCGACCAGCTTTCACGCGGTTCGGCGCAATCCCCGCCCGATGATCTTGTGGGCGGCGCTGATCGCAGGGTTCGTCATGATCGGCATTTTGACCATGTGCGCGGGATTGATATTTGTGTTCCCGTTGATGGGCCATGCAACCTGGCACGCATTCAAGGACCTGGTCGAAGTCAACGATGCTGCAACGATCCGCTGAACATGTCGCGATTGGCGCGGGTGCAGCGTAGTCAGGCAGCGCGCGCCGACAGTTGCGCGCTGCTCCGAACCGCATCACGCCCATTGATGGTACCCATGGCAATGTGCGTCTTTGTCGCATGCCCTTTCTTCCACGAGACATGCATGGATGCAGCACCTCTCTGTGCGACAATTTCAGCAAAAGTTCCCCATAAGTCTCCATCCTTGGCCAAAGCCCAGGGTCGCTTGGGCCGCTGGGGTCGAGGTCTCGCAGATGGGCCTCGATGATCGCCTGCGCTCGGTTGACAACAGCCTGGTTGTCAAGAGCGAC
>CAZDNY010000178.1:0-6788 GCA_964506885.1 uncultured Hyphomicrobiaceae bacterium
CAACAGCGCCCCGGCCTCGGCGGCCGCCCGTTCAGACTCTACAAGTTCCGCACCATGGCCCCAGCGCATGACGCTCACGGACGCGCCTTGAGCGACGAACAACGCACATCACGCTTCGGCAACTTGCTCCGCCGCACGCGCCTCGATGAGCTTCCCCAGCTAGTCAGCATCCTCCGCGGAGACATGTCGTTCGTCGGCCCTCGTCCCCTGTTGCCACGGGATCAGTCGGATGCTCATAAGGCGCGACTGCTGGTCCGGCCCGGACTGACAGGATGGGCGCAAGTCGTCGGCGGTCGCAACATTGGCGCCGACGACAAGGCGGCTCTCGATCTGTGGTACGTGCAAAACGCCAGCCTCGCACTCGACTTCAAGATTATCCTCAAGACCGCACAGATGATCATTGCCGGTGAACGGGTAGACGACCCCTCTGTCGCCATCGCCTGGAGAGATCTGAGCGAGGCCGGCGTCCTGCAATGGCCCGCTGACAACGGACCTCTTGCGCCACAGCGCTCCGCGGCCGTGGGCTGAACGCCGACGCTCGAGCTTCCATAGCTCAAGCACGAATGCAGCCTGTTCAGCGCTGTGGCGCGCTTGTGATCAGCCTTTGCCGCACAAATCTTCCGCAGCAGCTTCAGATGTGCGCCAAGCCATGCGCATGGACATTGAGTTTCACAGACCGATTGAGCAGGTCCAGCAGGACAACGAGCCTGTCCTGCTCGCGCATCTCGACGATTTTGCCGATCAGACCGTCGAAGGGCCCCGACTGCAGCCGGACCTCTTGGCCGATTGAGAACGGTATCTCCGGTCGGCGCACGACACCATCGACCTCGCGCGCCTTGAGACCGTCGATGAAGTCGCCACCCAAAAACCCGGGAGTATCACCACTGCGCACCATCGCACGCACACCCTGAGTAAACAGGATGCTCCGCCAGCGCTTGTCGGCACTGTTGAAATTCACGAACAGATACGATGGAAATAACGGTCTGCGCGCATCGAGCGTCCGCCGTGCGTGACGGATGCGCTTGGAGACCATCGGACAATAGGTCTCAAAACCCTGACGATTGAGGTTGGTGATCGCGAGACATTCGCGTCCCGGCTGCGTGTTGACCACCAGCCAACGCGACTCTTCGCAATGTTCAAGCCGCCTCAACATGACAAATCATAAAACCCGGCAACGGCACAATTCACGAGAACAAACCTCGTGCACCACGAAAGCCTCGAATTCAGCCGCTGAAAACCAAAAGCGGCACGATTGCCTGACGCCATTTATCCACGACGCAACAACTTCCAAATGCCCCAAAACTCCGCACACAGTCAAGACCGCATTACCCAGCAGCGACATAGATGCGCAACGACTGCCAGCGGCTCGGACCGGCGCACTGGCACCCGAATGCAAGGTCATGAAAGAAAACGTCCAACTTCGCCTGCCGAAGCGGTTGGAACGTTAGGATTGCTCAGGAACGCACGCCCGCTTGAGCAACCGGGCTCAGGGGCACCGCACTTTGCGAAACCTGCCTGGGCCGCGCTCTGACATGCGACAGAAAACAACGACCCCATCATCACGTCCCATCTCTGTCTGCTTGGATCGCATCGCGAATGCCTGCCCGCACTCAGGACAGACATGGCATTGCCGCGCATCTGATGTTGCGACCGCGACCCAATTGACATTGCGCCAGGCTGCGCAGACATGCTCTGTCGTGATGTAGCTCCCCCACAAGCGCGCAGCGCGCCTGCGGAGGCGATCACAGGCCGAAAGCCACACTGTCCTGAGGTGAATCATCTGCTCTGCCGTCCCGGCTCACCGACAACGAATCGAGGCAGATGATACCACTTTGGGCTGCATTCAGAGCAATCGGATGAGGACATCCCCAGAATTGCATATTAAACTCAAGCCCCATCCCTACTTGAACAACACGCAGGGGTTGTGACAGTGGCGATTTTAACTCGACATCCCGGCCGGTCCGACCTCGTCACGCTTGGCGTCCAGGCCATCGTCAGGGATGCCTCGCAAGCCGTCCTACTGGTCCGGCACGGCTACCGGCCCGGATGGCATTTCCCTGGAGGCGGCATCGAACGCGGCGAGACGGCAGAAAGCGCCGTGCGCCGTGAATTGGCCGAAGAAGTCGGCGTCACCCCCACCGCTCCCCCTCGCCTTTGGGGCATCTATTCCCACTTCGATGCGTTTCCGGGCGACCATATCGTCCTGTTTGTCATCGACAGTTGGCATCGCTCCCATGTCCCGCCCCCCAATTACGAGATTCGCGAGCACGCTTTTTTCGACGTCGCCCATCTGCCGAACGACCTGTCGAAGGGCGCGCGCCAGCGCCTGCGCGAGATCGACGAGCAGGTCACCCGTTCACCGCGCTGGTAGCCATCTGCAGCAACCCGTGCGCTGAGGCGGACACCTCCAAGACGAGGTTCAGGGACGACATCTGTCTGCCAAGCGCTCCAATCGAATGCACGCCGCCGCCAGACCGAGACAGGCGCGGATGAGAACCCGCAACGCGAGACGATTGCAGCAACGAGCGCCCAGCGGGGCTGGAACAGATTGCACCGCTTGTGTTTCAAGTTGTCGGGCTCTGGATTTCCTCTTCGAGCCTGACGCGCAGCTGCGGCATCGTCGAAGACAGTGATCCACCCGGATCGTTCTTGCGCTGCGGCGCAATCTCGTCGTGCCCGAGCACGTAACCGATTTCGAAAACGCCCGGGCAATTCTTGTGCAGCCAAACCAGGAGTTTGACGAGAGACGCCTCCTGGTCCTGCGTATATTTGTGGTAGTGGCCCGTCTCCGTAATGTTTTCACCCGCAGTCGCGTAGCGGACCTGCGCCTCGTCATAATAGTTGTTCGATGACGACCCCGGCTTGTTCCACCATGGCTCGTATCCGCTGGCGGTCCTCTTGACGCGACCGGCACAGCAAACCTCGATGCCGACCAGTTTGGCGGACAGGCCGCTGCCGAGGCCCGCATGATAGCTCTTGCCCGCGTGATAGCCCCAGTGGCTGAGCGGTGCGGTCTGGTAGATCCGCCCCGTTTGCGAGATGCAGAAATAGCAGTGTCCTTGTCCGGCTCCATAACGGATCGTCTGCTCTGCATGCGGGTCGCCGTCATCGCATCGCCCTGCGGTGAAGTGCACGACGGCGCCTTTTGGATAGCCGTCGCTGTAGCGTCCGCGAGATGGCATCTCGAGTGTTGTCACCGCTTCAGGGTACCAAAGCCGTATCGGTCCCCTGTCGGCTCGCGAACCAGGCCCTAGATCGCGCGCGACATAACCATCGATAGGCGCATACCCCAACAATTCCGCCTCTTCTTCGAAGACGTCTCCGAAGTGCTCGCTCGGACTGCTCACAGGATCCTCGGTCATCTGCCCTCCACAGCACGGCAATACCTCTTGCCGCTCCAACACCATCACGATCTGATATTGCGGTGATGACCTCGCCTTGACATTGAGTGGCATCAAACTGCCGTTGGCCTGCATGCGGACATTTGAAATTCAACCGGCGTTCTTTTGAGCATTGAAGGAACACCATCGCTCGAGACATGTGCCGTTGGCCACAGGTGTGCGCCAAACGCTCTCATGCCCATCTGCAAACCGTGCGAAGCCGGCCCTTTGGCCTCGACATCTTGCGCTTGGCCGTTCCACAAAACGACAACCCGAAGCCCTGGAAGAACCTGGGCTTCGGGTTTTCTTGTCGGCCAGCGGCAAGGTCCGCTGCCGGCCTCAGTCACAAATCGTCTGGCGTTTGCGTTCGCAGGACCGCTTCTGCACGGTCGAGCATTCAGTCTTGGACTTGGGGCTGCAGACCCGCTGCATGTCCTTCGTGCAGACCCGCTGGCTCACCGGCCGGCAAAAACGCTCATTCTTGGTCGTGCACTCCGTCTTGGTTCTGGGCGTGCAGACCCTCTCCATCTTCTTGGTGCAGATCTGCTTGTTCACGGGCCGGCAGACGCGCTCCCGTTTCGTCGTGCACTTGGTTTCGGTCTTGGGCGTGCAGACCTGCTTCATCTTCGGGGTGCAGACCCGCTTGTTCACGGGCTGGCAGATGCGCTGGTTGACCATTTTGCACACCCGGAATTCACCGGTGCCCTGACAGACCTGACGCGGCACATTGCGGCAGACCTGAGAGGTGACGTTTCTGCAGTCCTGCTGCGGCACCATACGGCACACATTGCTCGTCACCCTCTGGCATTCGCGCCTCGGCTGCATGACGCACGCCTGTGTCGTCACGTTGCGGCAATCCGGCTTCGGCACCATGCGGCATTCATTGTCGGTCACCTTGCGGCATTCGCGCTTCGGGCGAGTGGTGCACTCCTGCTTCGTGATGGTCTTGCAGTCCTGCCTGGGCACCATCCGGCACTCGTTGTCCGTCACTTTGCGGCACTCGCGCTCCGGCTTCGTCGTGCAGACGTCCTTCCACACCTGCCGGCACTGCTTTTCAGGCGCTTTGCGGCTGCAGCTGTTGCCGTCGAACCGGTAGCCAGGCGGGCATGCTTGCGGCTTTGCCTTGTAGTCGCCGATCGGCTCGCATTCGCGGTCGTTGAGCGGCGCCAAAGCGAAGGCCGTATCGTCCGAGCCGTCCGTGTTCGAAGGCGCGCCGAGCGGCGACGTGATATCGACGTCGTTGCGCAACTGGCACAACTCCGGAGCGATGGAGGCAGCAGGAACCACCATCTCGAACCTCAGCGTCGAGCTGTCGCCGATGAGCGGCATCGGCAGGTTGGCAATGTGGCACGCCATGGTGTTTCCGGCCTGCGCATCGCAGCTCCAGGGATCAGTACTGTTGAGGTAGTTGATGGTCGCTCCTTCGGGCGCACGCTCGAGGATATCGACCGCACCATTGAACATGCCTGTCCCGTTGTTCTCGACGGTCACATCGAAGATGCAGTAGTAGTTGTCTCCATCGATGTAGCAGGCATCGAACGCAACCGCTTTTGAGATCTTCAGGTTGGTGTCGTTCGACGTATCCCGGCAAAGGTCCTCAGGCAGGTTGGCGGCGACCTGATCCTCATCGTCAGCCGCATTGGTGTTGAGCGGCGCTCCGAGCGGACTCGTGATCCAGGCCTTGTTCTCGATGCGGCACTGATGATCGCGAGCGGCGAAGGCCGGCAGCACGGCATAGACCGGCAAGGTCAGCGATTCACCGCTTCCCAGGGGGCCAAGGCCGATTGGCAGCTGTGTGCACTCGTAGGTGGAGCCGCCGACGTTGGAGCACGTCCAATCGATGGCACTGGTCTGCAGGCTCACGCCCGCCGGCAGTTCGTCGCGGATCACGATAGGTCCATCGAAGACGCCAGGACCGGTGTTGGTGACCGTGATGTCGAACGGACAGAACACATCACCGTCAGAGACGATGCACTGATCCGTAACCGTCTTCACCAGCTCCAGGTTCGTTTCAGTGCCGTCGGGCCTGCAATCCGGATCAGGGATGAAGGCGGTGGCATGATCGGTGTCATCGGAAGGATCGGTATTCCACGACGAACCACCGGGCGCATGCTCGATGGCTGCGATGTTTGTCAGCCGGCATCGATTGGCGGACTTTGGTACCGAAGCTTCGACGTGCAGCACCACCGACTGGCCAGGCGTCAGGAAGACGTTGTCACGGCGGCAGCGGTTGTCAGCGGGATCACCGCCCACCTGCCAGCACATCCAAGGTCCCTGGGGATAGAAGATCGTGTTGAGACCGGCAGGGTTGGCGGACAGCTTGTCGCTGATTTCGATCGTACCGAAGTAGTTGTCCGGACCGGTGTTCTCCACCTCGATGCTGTAGCGGCAGCGCCAGTCCGAACCCCACGACCAGCATTCCTTCGGATCGGCCCACTTGGTCAGCTTGAGGTTGGTATGGAATGGCGTCTCCGGCGGAGGCGGCGGTGGTGGAGGCGGCGGCAGTGGCGGCGGCGGCGGAATATCCCAGGTGGGAATCTCGGCTGCCTCGGACTTGCACGGCTGCCAGATCTCCACATCACCCATATGACCGGCCTTGTCGGCATCGCCGAAGAAGCTGTCATAGTCGGTGAAGTAGGCCGTCATCGGCGGCACGTTCTGCGGGCGCACTGCAGTAATGGCGTTGCCTTGCAGGCCGTGCACGTCGGCGTTGGCGGCAGGATCGCTTTCGCCATCGCCTTGTGCGAACTCGCCGGCACGAAGACGTTCGCCGGTGCTCCACAGGTACGCGCCGCACGAACCAATCTTCAGTTGTCCGGCATCGTCATAGGGGAAGCCGAGGCTGATGCCGCCGTTCGAATGGCGATGCTCGGCAGGCAGGCCGATCGCATAGGTTTCAGGATCTGCGACCCAACGGCCTTCCGTTGCTGGATCGTCCGGCTTTTCCAGGCGATACCGCTTGACTTCAGCGTTCTCAGGCTCGGCGAAATGTGAAAAGTCGTAGCTGCCACGCTGCGCGGCGCGTTCGGCGACGTACAGGCCGCCTTCACTGTCGAACAGCATGTCGGAGAGCTGGCCATCCGGCGTAGTGCGCGCGACATCCAGTTCCCAACGCGCATCACCGGCAAACGCCCCGTCACTGCCGATGCCAACCGACCAGACCTGTCCGTCGACCGCATAGAACAGACGGTCGCTGTGGACCGCGAGACCATGAACGCGGCGGCCAGCAGCGGCATAGCCCCACGTCTCAGGCTTCGTCACATCGAAGGCAGCCGATGTGATGTCGGCTGTCGTACCGTCGTCGGGAAGCGGCTCGAGCCCCTTGGCGGGGCGGCCGTCGACACCGTGATCGAACGTGTCGATTGGCGTGCCGCTCTCGTCGATACGGTGCACAAGTCCGCTGTCGAG
>CAZDNY010000179.1:0-6780 GCA_964506885.1 uncultured Hyphomicrobiaceae bacterium
CGAACCGCATACGCGATCAACGCCACGCCCGCTCACAGTGCACCCGCCGAGGCACCCGTTTCTTATTCCGTAGGCCGCGCGCCTCAAGCCGACCCGACACTCACCGCGATGCGCGAGCAGAGCCCGGCAGCCCCTGGCAACAGCCCGGCTTCGCACTTGGAGTGCCTACCCGACGACACGGCCTGCGCCGAGCGCCTGGCCCAACTGATGTCCGATACCGCCCGCGTATGGATGCTGTCGCCGGCCCGTCCGGCCGACTACATTTCTGGCGTGCGCCTGTATGCGTTCCACCAGCTGCGCGACGCACTGACGTGCACCGAGATGAAATTCGGCCTCCAGGAAACCGCCGCCACGCTCGATCACCTTGCCGTGGCCGCCAACAGCCGGATCATCAGTCAGTCGAGCAAAGCGCGCCTCAGGCTGGTCGAAGCCGCTGCCCGGCAGGTCCAGAGCGATTTGACCGTTGTCCACGTTCGCAAGTGTCCACCAGCCCTGGAGCCGTGAAGCACCGTGCCGGGGGGCATCGGCCGGTCGGCACTTGGAAAACAGACGAGGCGTGCTGGACGGTGCCGCCTTTCGGTCGCACCGCCGATCGAACCGCGGCCGCCTGGCGCAGATCCCTGCCTCAGATGGGCCCGTGAGACCCCGGCTGCATCGGCGCCCGTACAGCTTCTCCAGCGCACTCTTTGCTGATCTTCATGGCAAGGCCGCGCCGGTTCGCGATTTTGCACATCACCCGCGCAATGCGTTCTGCCCAGGCTGCTTGGCCAGCCGCGTCGCGAATGAGATCCTGGCGTAATTCGATCAACGCGTGCGGCAGGCCACGCTGCGTGCCGTGCGTCCACATGCAATCGCCCTGGAGCTTGCCCGAATAGGGCTCGTTGTCGCCGACCAGCAGATCGCCTTCTGCCACCAGAGTATCGATCAGCGGCCCGGCCATGCGCGCATCCGCATCCCACAGGATGCCGACCTGCCAGGGCCGGATGTTGCCGCGCCACACTTCTGTGAAGGAGTGCACCGACAAGAGAGCGGGGTGCGCATGGTGCGCGTGCGCCTCGTCGATCACGCGGGCAATCGCCTGATGGTAGGGGCGGTACCACTGTGCCATACGCTTTTCGCGCTCTTCCGGCGGCAACGTACGGTTGCCAGGTATGATCGCGCCATCCGACAGCCGCATGATCAGCGTCGGATCGTCGATGCCGCGGTTGGGATCGATCAGCAGCCGCGAGAATCGCGACAACACCGCCGGGACGTCGAGAAGTTGCGCCACCCGCTCCACGACACCCTTGGCACCGATGTCATAGGCGATATGGCGCTGAAGTTGCTCAGACGGCAGACCGAGCGAGCCATACGCGGCCGGCAGCGAGTTTTCCGCATGATCGCAAATCAGAATGAGGCCGGCATCCGCCCGCCCGCCGAGTATACGATAGCTGTCAGCTTCCGCCGCTCCAATGCGTGGCCCGGCTGCCGAATCTGTTCTCTCCTGCATGGCGCCGGACTATAGTCACGCCGCCTGGCGCTGAACACAGGCAACGGCGCCGCAGGTGATTTTGCACAAGCAGCCCCGCTTGACGCCGGCCGAACGATTTCGCAAAGACCCCTGACGGTTCCCCGGCACCCTGCTGGCAACTCGCCCGGGCTGGAACATCCGGCGCGCCTGTCGCGATCGACGACGGAACAAACAGAAGGACAACTCAATGCCCCAAGCCTCCGCCGACACCCGCGCCTTCCTGATGAAGCTCTACGAGGCCGCCGTCTCCGCCGCCCATCCCGCAACCTGCGTACCGCCCCACCTGCCGCCAGTCCCAGAAGGCGGTCGCATTATCGTCGTCGGTGCCGGCAAGGCGGCCGCCGCCATGGCGCAGGCAACCGAGCGTCATTACCAGGAGCACGGCCAGGCTGACAGGATTTCAGGCTTCGTCACCACGCGCCACGGCTATGGCCTGCCCACGCAGATCATCGAGGTTGTCGAGGCCGGCCACCCCGTACCCGACCAGATGAGCATCGAAACCGCCCAGCGCGCCTTGAAACTCGCAGGCACGGCCGGCCCGAACGATCTGATCCTGGCGCTGATGTCAGGCGGCGCATCGGCGCTGTGGTCGGCGCCCGCGCCCGGCATCTCCTTCGATGCCAAGCAGGCGCTGACCAAGAAGCTCCTGCGCTCGGGCGCACGCATCACCGAGATGAACTGCATCCGCAAGCATCTCTCCGCCATCAAGGGCGGCAAGCTCGCTGCCGCTGCCGGTGGCACGCCGCTTCTGACGCTGGCGATATCCGACATTCCCGGAGACGATCCCGCAGCGATCGGTTCCGGCCCGACCATCGGCGATCCCACCACCCTGCAGGAAGCCCGCGACGTGCTGGTACGCTACAAGATCGATGTCGCGCCTGAAATCGCAGCCGTGCTCGCCGACCCGGCCAATGAAACCCTGAAACCCGACGATCCGCGCCTCGCCCACGCCCGCTTCGAAATCGTCGCCGCGCCGCGCCAGTCCATCGCCGCTGCAGCGAAGATCGCCGAAGCAGCCGGCTACAAGGTCATCTCGCTGGGTGACGCGCTGGAGGGCGAAGCGCGCGACGTGGGCGCCGAGCAGGCCCGGCTTGCGCTGGAAGCGAAGGCACGCGGCGAGCGCGTAGCCATCATGTCGGGCGGCGAACTGACCGTCACCGTGACCGGTGACGGGACCGGCGGCCCCAACCAGGAGTATGCCTTGGGGCTCGCCATTGCGCTCGATGGCAGCCCCGCAATTGCAGCGCTCGCCGGCGATACCGACGGCACCGACGGCGGCGCGGGATCGGCCACCGACCCCGCCGGCGCCATGGTCCTGCCAGATACCCTTTTTCGCGCTGCAGCAATCGATCTCAATGCCGCCAAGTTCCTGGCCAACAACGACTCCACGGGATTTTTCCGCGCGATCGGAGATCTCGTCGAATGCGGCCCGACCCAGACCAACGTCAACGACTTCCGCGTCATCCTTGTCGATCCCTGAACGGGGCCGTCGCGCGGAGCCGGCCGAGCCGCGCCCGTTGATGGCCCGATCACGATGAAGCCCAAGGCGACGAGGGGAGACAGCACGTGAAGCCTGCCTGCAGAAAGCACCGATCGATCGAGGCGTACCGCCGGCCCGGCCCGCAATACATCGGCCCTCGCCATGGCTCGGCACGCATGACGCGCCGGCGCTCGCTGCAGTGCACATTGCTGACACTCGCCGTGTCGTCCATCATCGCGCCTTCATCGGCCCGTGCCGATCTCAAGCTATGCAACTCCACGGAAAGCCGCGTCGGCGTCGCCATCGGCTATCAGGACAAGGAAGGCTGGGCCACCGAAGGCTGGTGGAATATTGCATCGCAAACCTGCGAAACCCTGCTCAAGGGCGACGTGCCCAGCCGCTTCATCTACGTCCATGCGGTCGACTATGACCGCGGCGGCGAATGGGTCGGAACGAACTTCATGTGCACCAACGACAAATCGTTTGCCATCAGGGGTGTTCAGGATTGCAGCGATCGCGGTTATAAGCGAACCGGATTTTTCGAGGTCGACACGGGCGAGGCCAAGGACTGGACCATTCGCCTGACCGACCCAGACCAGGGGGCTACTAAAACCGATGCGACGCAACCGACGCGTTAAACTGATCGCCACGCTGGGCCCCGCCTCGTCCTCCCCGGAAATGATGGAACGCCTGTTCCTGGCCGGCGTCGACGTCTTTCGCGTCAACATGAGCCATTCAACGCACGACGTGGCGCGCAACCTCGTCTTCAACGTCCGCGCCTTGAGCAAGAAGTACGCCTGTCCGATCGGCGTGCTCGCTGACCTCCAGGGACCGAAGTTCCGGCTTGGCGAATTCGGCGGCGGCCGCGTCATCGTCGCCGACGGCGCCGTCTTCACCTTCGACCGCACGGAAAGCGCAGGATCCGCCGAGCGTGTCTTCCTGCCTCATCCGCAGATTTTCGAAGCCGTCGAACCGGGCCACATCCTGCTGCTCGATGACGGCAAACTGCGCATGCGCGTTATCGAGGCCGACGACAATCGTATTGCCGCCGAGGTGCTGGTGGGAGGGCCGCTGGCGAGCCGCAAGGGCATCTCGCTACCCGACACAATCCTGCCCGTCGGTCCCATCACCGAGAAGGACCACGCCGATCTCAACTGCGCGCTCGATCTGGGCGCCGACTGGATCGCCTTGAGCTTCGTCCAGCGCGGACAGGACGTCGAGGATGCCAAGAAGCTGATCACCACCGACACCGCTGTCATGGTCAAGGTCGAGAAACCCTCGGCGATCGACGACCTCGACGCCATCATTGCATCCGCCGACGGCTTCATGGTGGCGCGCGGCGACCTTGGCGTCGAAATGCCGGTCGAACGCGTGCCGGGTCTGCAAAAGCGCATCACGCGCATGGCGCGCGCAGCAGGCAAGCCGGTCGTCGTCGCCACGCAGATGCTGGAAAGCATGATCACCTCGCCGATGCCCACCCGCGCCGAGGTCTCCGACGTCGCCACCGCCGTCTTCGATGGCGCCGATGCCGTCATGCTGTCGGCCGAAAGCGCAGTCGGCCAGTATCCCGTCGAAGCCATCCAGATGATGGACCGCATCGCCATCCAGGTGGAGAACGACCCCAGCTACTCCTCGCTGGTGCACGCCACCGCGATCCAGCCTCAGGAAACCGCGCACGACGCCATCGCCGCGGCGGCACACGCCGTTGCCGACAGCATCAAGCTGGCCGCGATCGTCTGTTTCACGGCAACAGGCTCGACCGCGCTGCGCGTTGCGCGTGAACGCCCGGGCCTTCCGGTGATCGGACTGACGCCGGTGCATGCGACGGCCCAGCGCCTGACCATCGTCTGGGGCATCCACGCCATCATGACGAGCGATCCCGAGCGCGTTCAGGACATGGTCAACAAGGCCTGCAAGCTCGCCATGGAGCACGGCTTCGTCAAACCCGGCGACGGACTTCTGGTGACAGCGGGCGTTCCGTTCGGCTCGCCCGGCACGACCAACATGATCCGCATCGCCTACGTCGACGAACAGGGCAACGCGGTCGGCGGCGGCTAGCCGGTATCAGCGGTCTGTTTTTTCACCGCTCCGCTTGTCAGCGTGCCAGCGCGAGCAGGCCTGCGCGAAGCCGGTCCGGGTTGTCGCGGTCCAGCATCGCATCGATCTCCTCGTGCGTTGCCCGCCACACAGGCACCGCCTTGACCAGCAACCGCTGACCTGCCGCCGTCAACGACAGCCGCCGCGCACGCTTGTCCTTCGCATCGACGGAAATTGTCACGAGGCCGCGTCGTTCGAGCGGCTTGAGATTCGCGGTCAAAGTCGTCCGGTCCATCGCCAGGAGCAGCGCAACTTCTCCGATAAGCGGAGGCGCCGGCCGGTTCAGCGCCATCAGCAAAGAGAACTGCCCATTCGTCAGTTCGAATGGCCGGAACGCCTCGTCGAACCGCCGCCCGATCGCACGTGCGGCGCGGTGCACGTGCAGGCACAGACACCTGTCGCGCACCTCGTGCGTCACCGACAATGGCAGATCTTTTCGCATTGACAGGGGTTCCATTAGATTGATATCAACTTATCACGCCGGAAGCTGGATTACAACGCATTGGAGTAGATGCAGTGAGCGTCAGTTTCGTGCCCCACCTGTGGTATTCTGACAAAGCGGAAGAAGCCGCCGCGTTTTACACCTCGGTCATCCCGAATTCATTGGTCAATCGGGTGACGCATATGCCCGTCGAAACACCATCAGGCCCCGCCGGCTCGGTATCCATTGTGGAATTCACGCTCGCGGGCAACGCGGTAATGGCCATCTCAGCCGGACCGCATCACCACTTCAACGACGCCATTTCACTTATGTTGGTCTGCGACACGCAAGCCGAGATTGACACCATCTGGAACGGCCTCCTGCAGGATGGCGGCACGCCCGTACAGTGCGGCTGGCTGAAAGATCGCTACGGTGTCTCCTGGCAGGTGGCACCGCGCTGCCTCGGCGAAATGATGTCCGATCCCGACCGCGAGCGCGCAGCCAATGCCGCGCGCGCGATGATGCAGATGGTCAAGTTCGACATCGCCGCACTCAAGCTGGCCTACGACACGCCCGTCTCTTGACGCCCCCCGCCAACCGTCACCCAGCAAAGACGAGGCCCACACATGAACACCAACCATCCCGTCGTCCACTTCGAAATGCCTTATTCCGACCGCCAGCGCGTCGCAGAATTCTATCAGCGCGCTTTTGGCTGGCAGATGCAGATGTTGGGCGAGGAGATGGACAACTACGTCCTCGCCCTGACGACCGAAACCGAAAACGGCAGGCCGACCACCCCCGGCGCAATCAACGGCGGCTTCTTCCCCGTGAAACCTGATTGGCCCGCACAACACCCCTCGGTCGTTATTTCGGTCGCCGATATCGTTGCGGCCATGGACAAGGTGACCGCCGCCGGCGGCAAGGTTCTGGGCGAACCCATGGAGATTCCCGGCATCGGCCGCTACGTTGCTTTCCTTGATACCGAAGGCAACCGGTCGAGCCTGCTACAGCCCGCCGCCATGGACGAGGACTGCCCCGCCGCATGACCGGCGCGCGAAATAGCGGCAAGGAAGAGCGCATGCCCAAGGTCGCGTTCACCGACAACATCCAGCGCCACGTCGCGTGCCCGCCGACGCAGGCCCCTGGCCGCACCGTGCGCGAAGTGCTCGATCATGTGTTCGCGCAAAATCCGCGTGCACGCAGTTACGTCCTCGACGACCAGCAGGGCTTGCGCCGCCACATGCTGATCTTCGTCGACGGCGAATTGATCCG
>CAZDNY010000180.1:0-6736 GCA_964506885.1 uncultured Hyphomicrobiaceae bacterium
GGACAAGTACATCACGCTGGCCAAGCGCGGCGACCTGAACTCGCGCCGTCTCGCCGCCTCGCGCATGCGTGACGAGGAGATGACCAAGAAGCTCTTCGACGTACTGGGCCCGCGCTACAAGGACCGCAACGGCGGCTACACGCGCGTCCTAAAGGCCGGCTTCCGCTATGGCGACAGTGCCCCCCGCGCCGTCATCGAGCTGGTCGACCGCGACGAGAGCGTGAAGGGCAAGGAAGACCGCGAGCGCCACGAGGCCTGGCTGGCCGAGCAGGAGCAGCACCCCGACATGCCGCCGATCTGATCGGCGCCTGCACGAGAAGTTTTAAAACACCCGGATGCGCCCGCATCCGGGTGTTTTGTTTCTACTGTTCAGCCTGCGTTCATAGCGCCGGCGGCTTGATGAGGGCGTAATCCTGCGCTTGCCGCCACTCAAAGGAACCCGCCATGACACGTGGTCTCGCCGCTGCCGCCGCACTCATTGCCCTCGTCGCCTCCGCTTCGACCGCAAGCGCAAATTCTCCCCCCGCCCCTCTGAAGGCCAAGGCCAAAGCCAAGGTCTGCGTCGGTGGCCAGAAGTACTCCGCCAAACGCTGCGGCGGCCCGAAGAAGAACATTCCCAGCTACTGCCTCGACGGCAAGCGCGTCGCCGGCGGCTATCTCATCAAGAACGGCGGCTGTTACCAGAACAACGGCGGTGGTGAGTAGGCCCCCGGGCCGGGGCACTGCGTTCGCATGACTATGACGGGGACGTCGGCAGCTTGAGAGCCTTCGCCGTTCCGGTGTCGAGTGGTGCGTCACCTGCAGGAAGTCCATTCCGCTTCAGGATGTAGGCCGTAATGGCCATCACCTGATCTGCGGGCAGTGAACCCGGATTGGTCGCAGGCATTTTGGCGTGCTCGAACTGGAACAGCGTTTCGACCGACTTGCCGCCCCAATGCTGCAGGAAGGGCTTCCCGATCAGGGCCGGGCCCATCGCACCCGTCAGGTCGGGGCGATGGCACTCCGCGCAGTGGTTGTTGAAAAGCTGGTGCCCCTGATCGGCCTGTTGAACGCTGTAGAACCCATCGGCGGCAACCATCGGCGTAAACGCGTTGCTTGATATGATCGCGGCTCCGACTGCACAGATAAGCTTTCGCACCTTGGCGCGTCGTGTGAGCATCTTGCCGACCTCCGTTGATATTCTGATGGTGCCGCCCCGGCCACTCGATCAACGGATGGTGCAGTCGAATGTTCCCGCTGTCGCACGATTGTGATCGAATAGGCTCAACAGCCACTTCGCACCCCCAGTCGAGGAACGAGCCCCATGACCGACACCGTTCTCGTCACCGGCGCCACCGGCTTCATCGCCAAGCACTGCATCGCCGAGCTCCTGCGCAACGGCTTTCACGTCCGCGGTACGGTGCGCGATCCGGCCAAATCGGCGGATGCCGTCCGCCGCGCCATTGCCCGCTCCGGCCTCGATGCGGGCCGCATCGAGATCGACGCCGCCGATCTCCTGAAGGACAACGGCTGGGACGAGGCGGCGAAGGGCTGCCGCTTCATGCTGCATGTCGCCTCGCCCTTCCCCATCACCCAGCCCAAGACCCGTGACGAACTGGTCGCGCCGGCGCGCGAAGGGGCACTGCGCGCGCTCAAAGCAGCCACTGCCGCTGGCATCGAGCGCGTGGTGCTGACCTCCTCGACCGTTGCCGTCATGTACGGCTCGGGTGTGCCCGAGGGGCACGTCTATAGCGAGGCGGACTGGAGCGACACGGGCCGGACCGACATCACACCCTATATCGCCTCCAAGACACTGGCCGAACAGGCCGCCTGGGACTATGCGCGCACCACGTCCGGTGCGCCACAACTCACAGTCATCAACCCGGGCTTCGTCCAAGGCCCGGCACTCGATCCGGACCTGTCGACGTCCCTGGAAGTGCTGCGCCTGATGGGCAAGGGCGCCTACCCCGCAGCCCCCCGCGTCGAGTTCCCCGTCGTCGATGTGCGCGACGTGGCCGAGATCCACCTCAAGGCGATGACTTTGCCCCAGGCGGCCGGCGAGCGGTTCCTTGCCACGGAGGGTTCCGCCAGTCTGCACGGCATCGGCAAGCAGATCGCCCAGACCTTGCCCGATCTTGCCCGCAAGGTGCCCAAGTTCGAGATGCCCGACGCGATGGTGCGCACCATTGCCGTCTTCGACAAGCGCCTGCGCACGGTGCTGCCCGAACTCGGCGTGGTGCGCCGCTGCGACAATACCAAGGCCCGCACGGTCCTGGGTCACACCTTCCGCGCGCCCCCGGAGGCTATATCGACCGCCGCGCAGAGCCTGCGCGATCTGAGGATCATCTGACACATGCCAGCCGGCGCCGCTCTGGTTCACCGTCTATTCGTTTGCCCAGATAGGACCCCCGGCCTACGATTCGTCCATCAAAGCGAACCGATTCGGAACGGGCCACCATGACAACGGATACGACAACCGCTGGCGGCTGGTATATCACGCGCGAGAATGGCCAGACCGACGGCCCGTTGACGGACGCTGAAATGCGCCAGGCCATCGGCCGCGGCCGCGTCAAGCCGACTGACCACGTCTGGCGCGATGGCATGGACGAATGGGTCGAGGCGCAGCGCATTCCCAACTATCGCGACGTGCGCCGCGAGTATTCGCAAGCTGCGGTGACGCAGGGCCGCGACCGTGGTCGCGATCGCGCGCGCCTTGAGCGATCCTGGAAGGATGAAGAGCCGCCAAAGGATCATTCGGGAGGCAAGGATCGCCACACCCGCAAGACGAGTTCGCAGCGCTCCCGCTCCGCGCAGCCGATCCCGCGTTCGTCCAGTTCGTGGTCTCGTGATCGGTCACGGACGTCCGCGCAAGCGTCATCTGCCACACGACACGAGCCGACATCTTCTTCTTCAGGCGACGAATCGACGACGCCCGCCGGCTTTCCCTGGAAAGACGTCATGGGCGGCAAGGACAAGAACACAATCGATCTGGAAAAGATGTTCGGCGAAAGTGCCGCCAGGATCGGCAAGATCCCGCAGGGCACGATCATCTTTTTCGTGCTTGGTTTCTTTTTCTTGCCGTTGCTGCCCGTTTTCTGGTTCATCGCCTGGAGAATCTGGGCCAAGGCCAACAAGAAGTAGCACGGCCAGAATGCCAGCGCGTCCCTCCGCCGCATGGTGTGCCCACGCACCGTGGCGTCCCTGATCGAGGGGCCTTGCCAACATGGGCCCGATGCGGGACACCTCGGGGCGCGCGCGCGGGCTTGGCAGCCACACGAAGCCGTCACATATGTGCGCAAGATGCAGGCCTGCGGGCCACAGCGCTGACGCCAGGGACGGGATCACGGCCGTTTCCATGAGGCCACGGCAGCGCCGTTTGCATGGCGCTTATCCCGTTCTCGCCCGTCGAGGCGGAATCGAATTCGCCGGATGAACACGAAGCGAACAGCCAAGGAGTTGGACATGCCCCGATGCCGCCGCCCGCAAGGAGCCATCGTCATTGGTGGAGCGTTTGCCCTGGCGCTTGCCGCGCTCCTCGCCGGAATGGTTCTCAGCCCCGTTGCCGAGGCACAGCGCCGCGAGGTCCCCAAGTCCCGCCAGGTCGTGCAGTACTCGTTCGCCCCCGTCGTGCGCAAATCGGCCCCTGCCGTCGTCAACGTCTACGTGTCGAGCCGCGTCCGCAACTTCGTCAATCCGTTTGCCGGCGACCCGTTCTTCGAGCACTTCTTCGGGGAATCGCTCGGTCTGCCGCAGGAACGGGTGCAGCGTTCGCTGGGCTCCGGCGTGATCGTCAGCCCCGACGGCGTGATCGTCACCAACGCCCACGTGGTCAAGGCACGCGGCGAGACGGAAATTCGCGTGGCGCTCTCCGACAAGCGCGAGTTCGACGCCAAGATCCTGCTGCGTGACGAAAAGAACGATATTGCAGTTCTCAAGATCGATGCCGAGGGGCAGAGCTTCGACTTCCTGGAGTTCGAGGATTCCGACAGCCTGGAGGTGGGCGATCTGGTTCTCGCCATCGGCAACCCCTTCGGTGTCGGCCAGACGGTGACCAGCGGTATCGTATCGGCGCTTGCACGCTCTGGAATCGGCAAGGGCAACACATCGGTGTTCATCCAGACCGACGCCGCCATCAATCCCGGCAACTCGGGCGGCGCTCTGGTCGATGTCGCGGGCAAGCTCGTTGGCATCAACACGCTGATCTATTCGCGCTCGGGCGGTTCGGTGGGCATCGGCTTTGCAATTCCCTCCAACCTCGTTCGCCTCTATGTCGATAGCGCACGTACGGGCCGCCGTGTGGCACAGCCGTGGATCGGCGCGCGGCTTGAGGATGTCAATCGTGAGCTGGCCGAGGGCCTCGGGCTCAACCGTGCCAGCGGTGCCCTGGTTGCGCGCATCGATTCCAACGGCCCGGCCGCCAAAGCCGGGTTGCAGGCCGGCGACGTGATCACGCGAGTCGACGGCTTCGAAGTCGATGATGCGCGCGCCGCGCTCTATCGGCTGACCACGCGCGGCATCGGCAACACCGCGGAATTGAGCGTCATGCGGCGCGGCCGTATTTCTGCGATCCGGATTCCGCTGGCCGAGCCTCCGCAGCCCGGCCCTGACGACGTCCGCAACCTCTCGGGCAGCCATCCCTTCGATGGGGCCCGCGTCATGAATCTGCTGCCCGGTGTCGCCGATGAGCTGGGCATCGACGAGACCGAAGGCGTTGCCATCCTGTCGGTGCAGCCGCGCAGCTATGCAGCCCGTCTGCGCCTGCGTCCGCGCGATGTGATCGTTTCCGTTCAGGAGCGTCGCATCACGTCGATCCGCGATCTGGAACAGGTTCTCCAGGAACGTCCCCGCGTCTGGATTCTGGGTATCAAGCGCGCCGGGCGCCTGCTCAACGTGCAGGTGCCGGGCTGAATTCTCAAACACGTTGCCGACAGGCGCGAAAGACACCGGTCATGGCCTGGTTGAAAGCGGCGTTGATTTATTTCGCAGCGGTATTTGCCGTCGGCTTCGTGCTCGGTCCGCTGCGTGAGCTGGTCGTCAAACCGTGGATCGGCGGACTGGGAGCGATATTGGTCGAGGCGCCGCTGATGATCGCCGCCATGGTCTTTTTCGCACCGCGTGCCGCGCGTATGTCCGGCCTGACGGGCGGAGCCGGCCCCCATTTGGCCATGGGGCTGACGGCGTTGGCCTTTGTACTGGCGGCCGAGGCGGGCCTCGGCCATGTCCTGCGCGGCTGGTCCTGGGACGCGTGGATCGGCCACTTTGCAACGCCCGAAGGCATCGCCAGCTTGGGCCTCTATGTCGTTTTTGCTCTGGTCCCGCTATTCTCCCACGCAATCGCGAGGGATAAGGAGCGATGAGCAACCTGTTCGAAGCCGCAGGCCTGGAAAAAGGCGCCCCCCGTCCGCTGGCCGATCGCCTGCGGCCCAGGTCCTTGTCCGAGGTCGTTGGCCAGGACCACATCGTCGGCCCCGACGGCACGCTGACGCGCATGCTCAAAAGCGGTCGCCTCGCGTCGATGATCCTGTGGGGACCACCCGGCTCCGGCAAGACGACGGTCGCCCGTCTGCTCGCCAGCGAAACCAATCTTGAGTTCGAGCAGATCTCGGCGATCTTCTCCGGCGTGCAGGACCTGCGCAAGGTCTTCGAGCGCGCCAAACTCCGGCGCGAGCAGGGCAAGGGCACTCTGCTTTTCGTCGACGAGATCCATCGCTTCAATCGCGCCCAGCAGGACAGCTTCCTGCCGCACATGGAAGACGGCACCATCACGCTCGTCGGCGCGACGACCGAGAACCCGTCGTTCGAACTCAACGCCGCCATTTTGTCGCGCGCCGTAGTGCTCGTCTTCAACCGCCACGACGACGAGGCGCTGGCTGACCTCATCAAGCGCGCCGAGATGGAAGAGGGCAGGGCGCTTCCCCTCGACAACGACGCGCGTGCAGCCCTGATGGGCATGGCCGACGGCGATGGCCGCACCATGATCAACCTCGTCGAGGAGATCTTCTCCGCCGTCCCCGATGGCTCCGGTCTCATCGGCCGCGACGAACTCGTCAGGCTCGTCCAGCGCCGCGCGCCGCTCTACGACAAGGGCCGTGACGGCCACTACAACCTGGTCAGCGCCCTGCACAAGTCCGTGCGCGGCTCCGATCCGGATGCTGCGCTGTACTGGCTCTGCCGCATGCTCGAAGGCGGCGAGGACCGTCTGTTCATTGCCCGCCGGCTCGTCCGCATGGCGGTCGAGGACATCGGCCTTGCCGATCCCAATGCCCTGGTCCAGGCGCTGGCCGCCAAGGACACGTTCGATTTCCTCGGCTCGCCGGAAGGCGAACTGGCGCTGGCCCAGGCGACCATCTATCTCGCCACCGCGCCCAAATCGAACGGCGCCTATGTGGCCTACAAGGCGGCGATGCGCGCAGCCAAGGAGCACGGCAGCCTGGCGCCGCCCAAGATCATTCTCAATGCCCCTACCAAGCTGATGGCGGCTGAAGGCTATGGCGAGGGCTACGAGTACGACCACGACACGCCTGAGGGGTTTTCCGGCCAGAACTACTTCCCCGATGAGATCAAACGCCGGCCACAGTTCTACGACCCGCCAGAGCGCGGTTTCGAGCGCGATCTGAAAAAGCGCCTCGCCTACTGGGATGCCCTCAGAAAGAAGCGTGGCGGATGAACCGGAATTGGCCGAGTCCACCGGCAACGCGACACCGCGCCCCCGGTCTTGCTGGCGCCACAACGATCGCTAATATGCGCGCCGTATCGC
>CAZDNY010000181.1:0-6712 GCA_964506885.1 uncultured Hyphomicrobiaceae bacterium
GCGTGCGCTACATGCACTCCGACATCGACACGCTGGAGCGCATCGAGATCATCCGTGACCTGCGGCTCGGCGCGTTCGACGTGCTGGTGGGCATCAACCTATTGCGCGAGGGCCTCGACATTCCCGAATGCGCGCTGGTGGCGATCCTCGATGCCGACAAGGAGGGCTTCCTGCGCTCGGAGACATCGCTCGTGCAGACCATCGGTCGTGCCGCGCGCAACGTCGATGGGCGCGTGATCCTTTATGCCGATAACATGACCGGCTCGATGGAGCGCGCGATCGCCGAAACCAACCGGCGGCGCGAGAAGCAGCTCGCCTACAATGCCGAGAACGGGATTACGCCGGAGAGCATCAAGCGCAACATCCATGACGTGCTGTCGTCGGTCTACGAGGCCGATCACGTCACCGTCGATGTCGGGCTTGTCGAGGACGGCGCGAGCGTCGGCCACAACCTGGCGGCGGTCATCGCCGACATGGAAGAGCGCATGAAGACGGCGGCTGCCGATCTCGAATTCGAGACGGCGGCGCGGTTGCGCGACGAGATCAAGCGGCTCAGGGAAACCGAACTCGCCATTGCTGACGATCCACTGGCGCGGCAGGGCGAGGTCGAGGATCGCGCGGGCAGCTTCAAGGGCGAGCGCAAATACGGCGCTGCGGGCAACCTGCCGCCGAAAGCGAAGGGGCGCGGTAAAGGTAAGAGTGCGACGGGGTCGGGTTCGCGGATCACGACCGAATACGAGCCGGTGCAGCCGACCAATGCGCAATCGACGGCAATTCCTGCAAGCCGCATCAGCAAGCCGAGGCTCGGCGAGATGGGACCGGGCACCGACCGCGCGGTGCCGCGTCGCGATGCGCAGGTCGATCCGAAAACCCGGGCCGGTGCCTATGGCGAGGGCATCCGAGGCCCGCACAAGCCGACGCTGGATGAGATGGGCCCGCACGCAATGACGCCGCCGAAGAGCGGCGCGGGGAGCAAGCCGCTGCCGCAGAAGCCGGTGCTGACGCGCGAGTTCGAAGACCCGGCGGAGAAGAAGAAGCGGCGCGGACGGCCGCGCAAGACGGGCCGGCCGGGGGCTTGAACGGCAGGCCGCTCGGACTTGTCCCTGTCTGGCGGGCAGCTTGGGAGCTGCCTCGAGATTTACTCCGCAGAACGAAAGCCTCACAGCGCCCCCTTGACGCACCGCCGCAACCATCGCGGGGCCTCGTGCGTTTGACCCGCAGTCACAACAGCACGCGGAGGCATGCATGCCCAAAATCAAGAACGCGAAAATCCTTATTCTGGCGACCGACGGTTTCGAGCAGTCGGAACTGGATGTTCCATTGAAGAAGCTGCGCGACGTCGCACAGGTCGTGCACGTGGCGGCGCCGAAGTCGCGCAAGGCGAAAGACGCGATCACCGGTTGGAAGGACGGCAACTGGGGTGACGACGTCAAGGTCGATGTCGAAGTTTCCGATGCGTCGGCTTCGTTCTATGACGCCATCGTGCTGCCCGGCGGGCAGATCAATCCCGACAAGCTGCGCGCGGACAAGGCGGCCATGGACCTCATTCGAAGCTTCATCGAAGGCGGCAACGTCGTTGCCGCAATCTGCCATGCGCCTTGGCTGCTGATCGAGGCGAACGCCGTCCGCGGCCGCAAGGCTACCTCGTATCACTCGATCAAGACCGACATGGTCAATGCCGGCGCGAACTGGGTCGACGAGCCCGTCGTGACCGACAAGGGCATCGTGACCAGTCGCAACCCGGGCGATCTCGATGCGTTCGTCGCCAAGATCGTCGAGGAAATCGAGGAAGGCAAACACGAACGCGCCACGCTGGCCGCCTGACGTGGAGCCTGCCTACTCGGCAGCACCCCGTTCGGCCATCGCCTCGGGCTCTGCAAGCCGCTTGCCGAAATAGAGCACCTTGTCCTGCGCGGCGGTGTCGTCGTCGTAGAGCGCAATCACCTCTTCGGGCAGGTGCTCGAGCGTGCTGGCCCGCAGGTAGTCGCGCATGGTCGTGCCGGTGCAGCGCGAGTCAACGTTGGGAGCGCCACGCTTGCGTCGTGCGTCGTCGATGTGGACCGTGCGGAAGTCGATGCTGTAGCGTGTCTCATCGGTGGTGTTGGGCACGGTTTCGTGCAACTGCGCGCCCGAGAAGATGATGATGGCGCCGGGCGGCGGAAGAAAGCGCACGGTGACGGGTTCGAGATCCTGCTGCGGTTTGGGCTGTTCGCGCGTGTCGCTTTTGACGTGCTGGGCGGCGCTGGCGCGGTTCTTCGTATTCCATTCGTAATAATTGTAGATCTCGGAATTGTTCGCGACCGGCACGTCGAAGTACTTGGGGTAGAAGCCCATCGCATTATTCGACTGGATCGGATAGATCGGCATCCACCAGTTGAGCTGGCAGTTGGGCGCCGAATACCAGGTGTCGCGGTGCGGGTGGAAGGCGTAGGCGATGCCTGAGGACAGGAAGTCCGAGGGATAGGCGGAGCGCATGCGGGGCACGTCGAAATAGAGACGGTCGGGATCGACGCCGTGCTCCTGCATGATCTGCGGTATCAGCTTCTTGCACTCGGGATGATGGATGAAGTTCGGCTTGAGCTTGGACAGAATCGCAGCGACGTCCTCAGGCGACATGTGCTTTTGGATTTCGCGCGGGTCGTAGGGGTGGAAAGCTTCTTCGAGCAGGCCGCGCCCCAGTTCGATCAAGGCTTTCGAACCAGGGGTTGGAGACAGGATGACGATCCCGCCGTCATAGAGCGCGGTGCGCCGCTCTTCATCGCTCATTTCCGGGTCGATATAGACGGGGATCATGCGTTCCTCCCAATTTTTCGCTGGCTTCAGCTGCTCTCCACTTCACATTCATTCGGCATACGTGGCATCGAGGCGCGCTCGCGCGAACCCGCGCAGCACGCGACGCCGTTCTCGACAGCATTTCCGGGAAGCCGGAGCCTCGCCCAGCCCCTTCCAAGTCAATTGCTCCAGTTCAAAACTCTAGTCTGATTTTCATCAGGCGATCGAACCAATAGGGCTTAGATAGCCCCTTCATTCGGCGTATGGCCCGGGGGTATGGCTGCATCTGCGGCAACATGCGCGAGGATGCGATCAATTGGCGGAACTCTTGGGGAAATGGGCCGTTATCAACGCGGTACCAGTCAGAGGAATTCGCCATGACCAGCATCTACGAGGCGATCAAGGCCGACCATGACCGTCACCGCGAACTGATGGACAAGATTGCCGAAACGACGGGAGCGTCGGCGGATCGCAGGCGCGCGTGGCGCGCGTTCTACTGCGATGTGAAAGCCCATGCCGCAGCCGAGGAAGAAACATTCTATTCGAAGCTCATCTCCAAGACGTGGGGGCAGGACGCCGCCCGCCACTCGGTTCACGAGCACCAGAAGCTCGATGACCTGATGGAAGAGCTCAATGAGATGGATATGTCCTCAAGCGGCTGGCTCAACAAGTTCCACGCGCTGCATCACGCGTACAAGCATCACATGGATGAAGAGGAAAACGAGGTCTTCACGCGTGCGAAGGACGTGATCTCGGACAGCGAGATCGAAGGCTACGGCCGGCGCTTTGCCGAGCGCAAAGAAGAAGAGCGCGGACTCATCGAGGAAAAGCGCGAGGATAGCCTGGAAGACTAGGGCAGGCCGGAGCTGATCGACGTCACCTGTGCTGCGTCACGGCCACACATAAGGCCGCGCATCTGGCGATCCATCCGGTCGCGCGCTGGCCGCCTGAGTTGCCCCGGAACGGTAGACGTGTGCGCGCCACGACCTAATTCGGCACGGGCAACGTCAGGCCGGGTTTGTGGGTCCAGTGCTGGGTGGTGAAGGTTTCCATCTTGCCTTGCTTCAAGAGCGTCGTCGACTTGACCACGTAACCCGACTTGCGGTCGACCCAATACTTGTCGTGCGTGGTGAAGTGGGCGTGTTCGGTGTTCTCCTGGTCGAACTCGAAGGTGTCGTAGGTGACGCCGTCGATCGTTTCCTCGCCGCAGACCAGGTTCTTGGTGCTGGCGAGCTGCTTCTTCACCGTCTCGTTGTTTAGCGCGCGCTGTTTTTCAGCGTCGAAGGAATGCACTTTCTTCCAGGTCTTGCCCTGATCGGTCGAATTGTACATGGCGCCCTTGTAGGTGAGCGTCCAGGGCATGTTGGCCGGCTTGATCGGCTTGAACAGGCCATGATCCCAGGCGGCGGAATGGTACTCGTTCTCGGTGGTCTGGCCGCCCTTCATTTCTGAGACGATGTGGCCGAGGCCCGGGGGACTTTGCTCGAGGGATGCCATGCGATTTGCGAGGAACTTTTCCTTGCAGGCGTCCGCGCTGGCGGACTGGCCAGCAGCGAAGAGTACGGCAATGGCAATCAAGACTCTGGTCATGGAAGGATCCTGCTGGAGGGAAAGCCAACGATGAGACACAAAAAAAGCGCTGCCGTCATGCTTAGCAAGGGGCGCGCCAACCTTGGCTTATTGAGAGTTAACGCGCGCAATCGATGCAGGTGGCGACGCTGGGATCGAAGTCGAGGCGCTTTTCGGCGATCGGCTCACCGCATTCGATGCAGTCTCCGTACTCGCCGTCGTCGATGCGCTTCAAGGCTGCTGCGATACGTGACAACTCGGCTTCCCGGGCGCGCTCCTGTGCCAGCGCCATCTGCTGTGCCTGCATGGCGTCGATCCGCGACACACGCCCGACGCTGGTCTGGTCGAGCTCCACGGCAGAGCGTGACTGCGCACTGATACCGCGCAAAGCCTCGATCTCGTCGCGACGCGCCGTCAACCGCGCCCGATACCTGTTCTGTGTGGCCATATCCATGATCTCAAGCTTAGCGGCAAGGCGCGCAAAATGCGACCATTCGGGGCAAACGAGACGAGAATGCCCGGCACGCGGTGATGGAGAGACGCGAACCGTGGAACCCGCTAGGCTTGCAGCGAATCAAGTGCAGCCCTGGACGGGCGAACGTTTCTCGTCGCCGTGCCGAAGCGGCGAACCTGTTGAGGGAGCAAGCCATGACATCCGATCCACAGACCCCGCAGTCGCCCGCGCAACCGCGTGTGCGGCGCTCCCTCAGTTGCGTCTTGATTTTCGGCGGGGCTGGCGTGGCATGGGCGATTGCGACGGCAGTCCACGGATATGCCATGTGGCCGCACATCCCGATGGATATCTCCGCCAACGACCCGGCAACACGCGCGGCATTCGATGCCGTGGTGCGCCGCCACGTGCTCTGGCACCTCATTATCGGCGCGGCCCCGCTCCTGGCCGCCCTGGGGTTCATACCGCTGGTGTGCAAGCGGCGTAGCTGACAGCCGGCAAGCCAGCCGCCACCCGCCCTGGCCACGACACCTCACAAATCGTGAGCGTCGAAGGCCTGCATGAACAGGCGCGCCTCGTCATCCGACATGCTTTCGAAAGTGAAATCGACCTGCAGCGACGGCGCGTCTCTGTCACCTGACGTGTCGCGGGGCTTCTCCGTGACGCGAATCAGCACGCGGCCGTTGTCGGTGGCATCGACCTCGATCGTGTCGTCATCGACGCGGTGGGGACGGCCGTCGATTGCATCGGGCAACACGCGCAAGAATTCCTCCCTGGTCATCGGCACGTGGCGGGAAAGTGCGGCGGACATCGAAAGCTCCTCTCTTCTCCTGTCGCTGCGGGGTGGGCCACGTCGGCGTATCCGGTGCCTGATCCAGAACCTCGGCATGTCCCGCTTCAAAGGTGGCAAAGCCTTTCAAGAGAATACATGTGCCCGGGCTTTGCGAGACGTGCACGCCCCCGGAATTTGGGCGGCTGTGTTCCCGATATGAACCATCTGGCCGGCGAAATGTTCCACTTTGCGGATTTCGGTCATTTACTCTGCCGCCGCGCACTGGCCACATTGCTCAAGCGGCGTGTAAACTCGGACACGTCACACATGCGAATCGCCTTAAGGAGGTCCCCCGTTGCAAAGGCTCGAGATCGACAGCGCGTATCTTACGCGCGTTCTCGCCCGCCTGTTGCGCACTCCGAGTCCCACAGGCTTTACCGATGCCGTGGTCGGTTACGTTTGCGAAGAACTTCGCGGCCTGGGCCTTTCGCTGGAACTGACACGACGCGGGGCGATACGCGCCAATCTGCGCGGCGAGCAGCAAAGCCCCGACCGGGCCATCGTCACGCATGTCGATACGCTGGGTGCGATGGTCAAAGGCCTCAAAGACAACGGCCGCCTGGAAATCGTGCCGATCGGCACCTGGTCGTCGCGGTTTGCGGAAGGGGCGCGCTGCATCGTCTATTCGGCCAGCGGCGGGCGCTATCGCGGGACGATCCTGCCACTGAAAGCCTCCGGGCACGTCTACAACGACGAAGTCGATACGATGCCGGTGTCGTGGGAACACGTCGAGGTGCGACTGGATGAACGCGTCTCGACGCGCCATGACCTGATGCGGCTGCCGATCTATGTCGGCGACATGATCGCCATCGATACCAATACCGAATTCTCCGAGAACGGTTTCGTCAACTCGCGGCATCTGGACGACAAGGCCGGTGTCGCCTGCCTGCTGGCCGCGGCCAAGGCCGTCATCGAGGCCGACGTCAAGCTGCCGGTCGATTGCCACCTGCTGTTCACGATCTCGGAGGAAACCGGCACGGGTGCCAGCCACGTTCTGCACGGTGACGTCGCCGAGATGGTTTCGATCGACAACGGCACGTTGGCACCGGGCCAGAACACGACGGAATTCGGCGCCACCATCTGCATGA
>CAZDNY010000182.1:0-6697 GCA_964506885.1 uncultured Hyphomicrobiaceae bacterium
AAGGCTATCGTGGCGCCGTATGGCGCTGCGAGGCAACGCGAATCATCGGGTCCCGGCGCCCTTTTGTCTGCCGAAATGCGCCGTCTCTGCGCCATCATCATCGCATAGCCTCATTGTTTGAAAATGCCGGATTTTTCCCGGTTTTGTGAGGGGCGGCGGCTCTTTTGGCCGAATTAATCCGCCGAAATACCGTTTTTCATTGTTTGAAAACTGTTTATTTACCTTGCGTTTCGAAATTACGGGTAGGTGTTTCAATGAGGGACGCCTCTTCGCGTCGCACTTTTTCAACAGGAGAAAAGCCTATGGACAGTCTTTTCGGCGGAATGGAAGTAGGCGTTGTCGGCGTACTTCTGATCCTTCTCGCCATTGCGGCTTTGTGGTCGACGGTGAAAGTCGTCCCGCAAGGCTACAACTACACGGTGGAGAATTTCGGCCGCTATACACGCACGCTGTCGCCCGGCCTGCACATCCTGATCCCGGTGATGGAGCGGGTCGGCTACCGCATGAACATGAAGGAGCAAGTGCTCGACATCCCGAGCCAGGACGTGATCACGCGTGACAACGCCATGGTGCGTGTCGACGGTGTGACCTTCTTCCAGATCCTCAATGCGGCGCGGGCGGCCTACGAGGTCGACATGCTCGAGCATTCGATCATCAACCTGACCATGACGAACGTGCGTACCGTGATGGGTTCGATGGATCTCGACGAGTTGCTGTCGAATCGCGATCACATCAACGCCAAGCTGCTCGAGGTGGTCGATGCGGCCACCGAGTCGTGGGGCGTGAAGGTGACGCGCATCGAGATCAAGGATATCGCACCGCCGCGCGACCTAGTCGACGCGATGGCGCGGCAGATGAAGGCCGAGCGCGAGAAGCGCGCGCAAATCCTGGAAGCAGAAGGCGAGCGTCAGTCGGCGATCCTGCAGGCCGAGGGTGAGAAGCAGTCCGCAGTGCTGGAGGCCGAAGGCCGCAAGGAAGCTGCGTTCCGCGATGCCGAGGCGCGCGAGCGTGCCGCAGAAGCCGAGGCGGCTGCAACCCGCATGGTGTCGGAGGCAATTGCCCAGGGCAACGTTCAGGCGATCAACTACTTCGTCGCCAACAACTACGTGAAGGCCCTGGAATCACTGGCAAAGGCGCCCAACCAGAAGATCATCATGATGCCTCTGGAAGCGTCCTCGGTGATCGGCTCGCTGGCGGGTCTTGCCCAGATCACGGGCGAGGCGTTCGGGACCAAGCCGGGCGGTTCGGGCAACGGTTCGGTGCCGCGCGTCTAGCGCCGTGGCTCATCGCCGACATCGGTTCAGAAAATCCTGGCATCCGGAGCCTTGCGCTCCGGATGCTGTCGGTTTGTTAAAGGGCATGTTCTAGAGTGGCTGCGATGTCCGCTCAGGCGGACATGCAACTCAGTTTCGAAGCCGAACCCGCTTGGGAGACTTGGCGAAATCGTCGGGGGGCGCTGATCGCGCCACGTCATCGGAGACGCGAAATGGTGCAGGATTTCATCTACGGGCTGGGCGCCTGGAACTGGTTCATCGTCGCGGTGCTGCTGCTGGTCCTGGAGACCGTGGTGCCGGGCGTGCATTTCGTCTGGTTTGGCGTGGCCGCTGCCATCGTCGGGATCATCGCGCTGGCGAGCGGTATCGGCTGGGAGCTGCAACTGATCATTTTCGCGCTTGTCGCGATGGCGACCGTCTTCGTGATGCGCCGCTATGCCGATCCCGCCTCGGCCAAGAGCGACGAGCCCGATCTCAACGTGCGTGGCGCGCAGTACATTGGCCGCATCTTCACGGTCGTCGAGGACATCCGTCAGGGTCGCGGTAAGGTGCGGGTCGGCGATACCATCTGGCATGCTGAAGGCGTTGACGTGCCGGCGGGTACGCGTGTGAAGGTGGTCGGCGTCGATGGCACGGCGCTGGTGGTGGAACGTGCGGACGCGGAAGACTGACAAGGGGCGTCGACCGCCCGACGAGGTGCTGTGGTTCATTGCGGCTGCCAGCATCGTCGCGCCGATCGCAGGCATCATTCTCGGCTTCATCGGATTTGCCAAGCTGGCCCGTGGCGATGCGGGTGCCGGCTGGTGGCTGGGCTGTGCCGCTGCTTTGATCGTCGCCGATTATCTGACAGACATCTGGCTCAACCGGGTGTCACACGATCGCTGCGACGAACCGAAGCTCAATGCACGGGGGGCCAAGCACGTGGGCCGGGAGATCGTGCTCGAACAGCCGATCGAGGCGGGGCGCGGGCGCATCCGCCTTTCCGACAGCTGGTGGAGTGTGGAAGGGCCGGACCTGCCCGCGGGCAGCCGGGTTCGCGTGGTGGGCGTGCGCGGGGCGGTGCTGGTCGTGGAGAAGACCTGAACCAGCTCGGCTGGCGTTGGCGTGCCCGTTGGTCAACCCCGACGCGGACTTCAGACGATGCCTGCGCGCAGGAAGTCGTGCACGTGGACGATGCCAACGGGACGCGCGTCCTTGACCACGAACAGCGCGGTGATGCGCGCGGCATTCATCATTTCCAGGGCCGCAGAGGCAAGGATATCGGGGCTCGTCGTCTTCGGGTTCCGGGTCATGATCTCACCGGCGGTGCGGGCCAGGAGATCGGGGCCCATGTGGCGGCGCAAATCGCCGTCGGTGATGATGCCGGCAAGGCGCCCATCGGCATCGACGACGCCGAGACAGCCGAGCGCCTTCGTGGTCATGACGACGAGGGCAGCGTCCATCCGCTCATCGGGTGCGACCAAGGGCAGGTTGTCACCCTTGTGCATGAGGTCGGCGACATGCTTGAGGCTGGCGCCGAGCGAACCGCCAGGGTGGAACTCGCGAAAGTCATGCGCGGTGAAGCCCTTGGCTTCGAGCAGTGCGATCGCGAGGCAATCGCCGAGCGCCAACTGCATGGTGGTGGAGGTGGTCGGGGCGAGGCCGTGCGGGCAGGCCTCGCTGGCGCGCGGCAACTCGAGCACGACATCGGCATTCGTACCGAGGGCGGAGTCGCGCCGCGATGTGATGGCGATCAGCGGAACCGCGAAGCGGCGCGAGTAGGTGAGGATGTTTTTGAGCTCGACCGTCTCGCCCGACCACGACAGCACCACCAGCACGTCCTCAGGCGTAATCATGCCGAGGTCGCCGTGAGAGGCTTCGGTGGGGTGGACGAAAAACGCCGGTGTGCCGGTCGAGGCGAAGGTGGCAGCGATCTTCTGACCCACATGGCCGCTCTTGCCCACGCCTGTGACGATGACGCGGCCGCGTGCGTTCTGAATACGGGCAATCGCCTCGGTGAAGGCGCCGGCGAGGGGCGCGGCAATCGATTCGCGCAGTTGTTCGATGCCGGCCCTCTCGGTCGCGAGCGTTCGCATGGCCGACTCGACGGCCGGAGAGGCTTGGGTCAGCTCCTCGGCTACGAGAAACCGGGCGTTCATTTCCGCGTGTGCGCTCATCAGTCCTCGCAGTTGGTCGTGTGCCGTCAGCGGGCTTGCGGTTACGTGGGCCAAGGGAGCAGCCCGAATTGCCATGGGTTCACGCGTCATCTCGTTGTGCGGCGTCTGCCGGCGGTCCGCACAGCTCCCCCCGATCCTGAACCGCGCGGTGTTCTTGCGAGCCGGCGATTCGGATGTTCGGTCGAGCGTATAGGCATGGCCGCGCGATGCAAGGCCTCTGCAACTCGTTTCAACGGACGATCGGGGTTCGGTCCGGACGTTCCGGATGACGCTTAAATGCTCGTTAACCGGATGTTTTTAGTGTCGTTTGCAGAATTCAGTGTGCGTTTTCCAGCTGCGGTCGGCCGACCGCCCCCGTCTGAGAGGACGTACGCACCGTGCTGCCGATCCCGCACAACAGAATATTGAGAGCTGCCGCAGGCCTTGCGGCGGGTGGCATCTGTTGGGTCGTGGTGCTGGCCGCCACTGGCGGGCTCGCGCTGGCACAGGAGGCCGAAGACGCCGGGGGAACCTATGCGACCGGGCCTTCCGGGCCGGATCGCGGCGGCAGCCTGACGCGACCGCTTTATGACGACACGGAAACGGCGCCCGATCTGCCCGCCATCATTCCCTCCGACGATCCGACGCGCGATCCGCGCGAGCGCGATCCTCTGGATATGGAACCGGGTGCGGGGCAAAGGCCGGTGTTGCGCGATGGCGATCTGTCGTGGCCGCCCGAGCCCAGAGCGCCGGTCGACGGCATCGTGCAGCAAGAGGAGCCGCCGCCGTTGCGCGATGGCATCGATCCACTCAGCATCGATACGCGCCGGGCCGAAGACATTGCCGCATTCGAGGATCCGCCGGCAGGCCATGATCCGCTGCTGTTCCAGATCGAGGACATTCCGCCGATCAGGGACCGGCGCACGCGGCGTCTGTTCGAGCAGGAGCCGTTCGACCCGGTGGGCATCCGCATCGGCACCTTCGTGCTGTTCCCCGAAGTCGAACTGGGCGGGAGCTGGTACTCGAACGTCTTGCGCTCGGGCAATCCGGAATCGGATATTGCGCTCGATGTGCGGCCTGCGGCACGCTTCGTTTCCGACTGGAACGTGCATGCACTGGAATTCCGTGCGGCCTCGACGCTCAGCTTCTTTTCCGAACTCGACAGCGAGAACGACCGCGGCTACCAGCTCGAGGCGCGCGGGCGGCTCGACGTTACCCGGCGCACCAACCTGCAGGGGTTCGTGTCGCGCGATTATTCTCAGGAGAGCCGGTCTGCGATCGACGCCAATGCTGCCGGCGAACGCGCCAACCTGACGCTGGACCGCGCCGGGGCTACCTTGAACCACCGCTTCAATCGCTTGTCGTTCCAGCTTCGCGGCACCGTGAGCGAGTACGACTATTCCGACGTCAATGTCGGCAATACGGTGCAGTCCAACGCGGATCGCAACTATACAGCCTATGACGGTGCGGTGCGCGCGCGCTGGGAATTCAAGCCGACGCTGACCGGATTCGTCGAAGTGGAAGGCAATCAGCGCGACTACGACGTCGTGGCGCAGTCCGACGGCATCAGCCGCGATTCCAAGGGACAGCGCTACCGGGTCGGTATCGAATTCGGTGAGACGAGCAAGATCGTGCGCGGCGAGATCTCGCTGGGCTACGGGGTGCAGACGCCCGATGACAAGCGGCTGGACTCGATCGAGGGGATCATTCTCGACGCCAACGTGGCATGGCGCGTGACCAAGCTGACGACGCTCGCCTTCAATGCGCGCTCTGACGTGTCGGAGACGACGACGGCGGATTCGGGCGGCGTGTTCACACGCTCGGTCGGCGTCGAGGCGCGGCATGCCTTCCAGCGCCAACTGATCGGCACGGCTGGGATCACCTACACGATGCAGGACTACCAGGGAGTCGATATCGACGAGAGCGAGTGGCGCGGCGACCTGGGCGTGGAATACTTCCTGTCACGCGAGATGGTGCTGTTCGGTCGCTACCGCCACACGATCTTTGAATCCACGTCGCCGGGCGCGGACTACACCTCCGACGAGCTGCATGTCGGCATGCGTCTGCGGCGCTAGATCGCTTGAGACCTTAATGGAGTGGCGTTGCGTCGATAAAAAAGGGGGTGGCCATCAAGGCCGCCCCCGTTGGCTTTTTCAATGCACATGCGGACCGTTTTGCACGAGGCGTTTGGCGCGAACGGACAATCAAAGCATCTTCTTGAGTTCGGTCTTGAACGAGGGGCCAAGGTCGTCGCGGGCCATGGCGTAAGCGACGTTGGCCAGCAAAAAGCCGATCTTGGAACCGCAGTCGTAAATCTCGCCGTCGAAGCGGACGGCGTGGCAGGGCTGCTCTTTCTGGTTCATCAGTGTGATCATGGCGTCGGTGAGCTGGATCTCGCCGCCCGATCCGGTCTCCTGGCTTTCCAGGATGTCGAAGATTTCCGGTTGCAGGATGTAGCGGCCGGAGATGTGCAGGTTCGAGGGCGCAGTGCCGCGCGGCGGTTTTTCCACCATGCCGGTGATTTCGGAAACCTTCGCCTTTGCCTGTTTGACGCCGACGATGCCGTACAGGTGCGTCTGGTCGGCCGGTACGGGTTGGACCGCGATCATGTTGCCTCCGCATTCGGAGTACGCCTTGATCATGTCGGCCATGCAGGGCGAGTCGGCGTGATGCAGCATGTCGGGCAGCAAAAGCGCGAAGGGTTCGTTGCCGACGATGTCGCGTGCGCACCAGACCGCGTGACCGAGGCCGAGCGGCGTCTGCTGGCGGGTGAAGCTCGTCTGGCCCGGACCGGGCAGATCGCGGGTGATCATCTCCAATTCGCGCTTCTTGCCACGCTCCGACAAGGTGCGCTCCAGTTCGAACTGGCTGTCAAAGTGGTCTTCGATGACACCCTTGTTGCGGCCCGTGACGAAGATGAAATGCTCGATGCCGGCGGCGCGTGCCTCGTCGACGACATGCTGGATGACGGGGCGGTCGACGACCGTCAGCATCTCCTTGGGCATGGCCTTGGTGGCTGGCAGGAATCGCGTGCCGAGGCCGGCGACGGGAAATACGGCTTTGCGGATCGGGGTTTTGTGCTTTGTCATCGGGTCTGACTCGGGTGCCGGGTGCCTGCAACGGTAGCGGTGCCGGTCGGAAAACTGCAGTGGCTTGAGGTGTTCTAGCCTAGTCAGCGTTCAGGGGTGTTAACGTGCTGGGTGAACAGCGCCCCCCGATCAGCAGTTTTTTGGCTTTAAGTATATCGAAAGCATGAAGATCGGCTAGGCTTAGGTCGGACACGCCGCT
>CAZDNY010000183.1:0-6678 GCA_964506885.1 uncultured Hyphomicrobiaceae bacterium
GAACGTGTCGAGCGCCTGTTGCAGGCGCGGTTTGACGTGCGGATCAGGCGGCCCGCCCGCCAGCTGCACGAGATCGAACACGACCTGCTTTTGCGCGTCGTTGTCGGTGAGGAGTTTTTCCGCACAGGTGCGCGCACGCACTTCCGTGATGTAGCGCCAGCGGTCGAGCCGCACTGCATTGAGCCGGTCCGAGCCGTCGAGCAGGATGATCGGCTTGTTGACGGCTGACGCCAGCACGAACTGTTCCGCGATCGAGAGATCCTTGGCTTCCTTGCCGAACACGATCCGGCTGGTGACTTCGACGCCATGCAGCGGTGATCCACCGGTCCGCTGCGCCAGCCACAAGTGATTGGCGGCCCACTCTTTCAGAGCGGTGTCATCGCCCCCCTGCGTCAGCGTGCGATAGATGACCGGCGCCAGCCACCACTCCGAAAACTTGCGCCCCAGCTTCTCGAACGTGCCCTCGTCCCGCCGCGGCGGCGTCTTGTAGATCACGCGGGCAAGCTGCATCGGCAGCGTCGAGCCGCCCACGCCCAGGCTCGGACGCTTCAGGGAGATCGAGCGTTTGATCGATGAATAGGGAATCTTGAGCACGCCCAGAAGATCGATGCCGAACGGGTTCAAGAGCCCACCGACGTAGCGGTCCTCGTGAAACGTCAGGCATTGCCAATAGTGCTCGGGCACCTCGCGCACGGGAATCGACTTGTGGTCCGGGTTGGCCGTGTAGGAGCCCATCTCGATCGCCACGTCCGTGTAGTTGACGTCGCGCTGGCTGTCGAGGCGCGGATCGAACGTGCCAACGAAGCTGCCGCGGCTGTCATAGATGGCGGTGGCCAGCCAGCGTTCCGCATCGTAGCGCAGCTTGTCGGCCATGTAGCTGGAGCCCGCATAGCCGCGGATCGGCGCCACCACGTAGACCAGCACCAGTGCGAAGACGACATAGAGGATGGCCGCCGTTGCCACATGCCTGAGCGGTCCCAGTCGCGGGTTGAACGCCACCCAGTCCGTCACGAACCGCACCGCGCGCACGGGTATCGTGATGAGGATTTCCAGGATGCGCGTGATGAGACGGAACAGGGCAAGCATGATGGACGCCAGACGGTACGCTGAGCATGTTCGGGACAAGAGCCGATGCAACCCGGAACGCCACTCACAAGCCGGGTTGGTACGTAATGACCGCTACCGTCATTTTGTGGCGCAGCCGGGATCAGAACGTGGCAATCCCGGGGTGAGGCCGAGCAAAGGTGGGTACGAACATCATCGCCGGGCGAGGACGTTGGTAACGGAGAAGTCCGCACTCGACTTCAATCCGGACAGTATGCGCCCGCAACGTAACAGCTGCTCGTCACCCAAGGCAGGCGTATCGGGAAAGATGCTTTCCGAGTTTGAGCCTGTCCGCTTATTCTTCAAGGGTGTGCGATGGGATGACGGCGGGTCCGTTGGCAGTAGTGCCGGAAGGCACTATCGCATCGCTGGGCCCGGTCGGACGTCTGCCGGCTCTGATCGATGGAAACGTGATCGGGCCGCAAGACTGTGTCAGCGTTGACGATTGATTGCATTGTTCAAGTGGTCGTAGATTGCATGAGGTGCTCGCTGCCGGGAATGATTTTGGCGTGTTGAAGAAGGAAGACAGCAAGTCGATGACTGCACTGCACGCCTACATGAGCGCGTGGCACCGGCGCGGCTTTGTCGTTCCGATCTACCTCGGCACCAGACTTTTGAGCATCGCACTCACCGCACCCATAACGGCTGGTCTCGCCACGGCTGCGGTTTCGCTCTCCGGGCAACCCGCCCTGACCGACTTGGACATCGCGCAGTTCTTGCTAACGCCTGTCGGATTTGTGGCGGCTATTGGAATGGCCGCCATCCTCCTGATTGGTTCACTCGTTGGCTTCACGGCCATGGCGGTCGATCTGCACGCAGGCAAGACCACCGTCCTTGGGGGTCTCTACGCCGCACTGCGAATCATGGGAAGCCGCTTCCTGGCGTTACTGACCTATGGCGCGCTTCTCACGCTGCGCGTATTCGCGATCGTACTTCCGTTTGTACTGGCGGGTTTGCTGACCGTGTACCTGCTCATGGCGGCTCACGACATCAACTACTACCTATCCGCGCGACCACCTGAATTCTACTGGGCAGCTGCTATCATTGGCGTTCTCGCTTTGGTGGCGGCGATCGTGCTGGCGAGATTCCTTCTGGGCTGGGCCTTGTCCCTTCACCTCTTGCTGTTCTCGGGCACAGCGCCGAACCAAGCGTTCGGCGAAAGTCGTTCGCTGATGATCGGGCGTCGAGTGCGCCTGTTGCGTACGCTGTTTGCCGGACTGGCCATTCACTTCGGCCTCGTTATCGGCTTGGCAACCCTGTTTGGCTTTATGCTGCAAGTCGTGCCGGGGCACTTCGAAGGACTGCGCACCACGGTTGCAGTTGTCCTGGCGATTGCTGGGGCGTGGGGCCTTGCCGCAATGGTGGTGAGTGCGCTGTCACTAGGTGCATTGGCGGCGATCCTGAACGGATTCTATCGCGAGTCGAACGCGATCGAGACGGAACCTGTGGTGAACGAGGGAAGTGGATTTTCTCTTCCACTCGTGCTTGCGGGCTGCTTTGGCCTCGGCGTCTTCGGGTTTGCTGCTGGAGGCATCGCGCTGCAAAGTATCCAGACGAAGGATGAGGTGGAGATCATCGCGCATCGGGGTGCGGCCGGTGCTCGCCCTGAGAACACGCTTGCATCCGTTCGCAAGGCCATTGAAGACAAGGCGGACTGGATCGAAATCGACGTGCAGGAAACGGCCGACGGTGAAGTGGTGGTGATCCACGATAGCGATTTCATGAAGCTTTCGGGACGCAATCTAAAGATCTGGGACGCAACGGTGCCGGAATTGGCGCAGATCGATGTCGGAAGCTGGTTTGACCCTGCCTACGCAGCCGAGCGCACACCGACGCTGGCCCAGGTCTTAGATATCGCGCGCAACCGCGCCAAGGTCCTGGTCGAACTGAAGTATTATGGCCACGATGTCGACCTTGAAGCGCGAACGGTGAGCGTCATCGAACAGGCTGGCATGGCGGATGACGTCGCGATCATGTCGCTCAAGTATCCGGCCATCCTGAAAGTACGTAAAATCCGTCCCGACTGGCGAACAGGTGTTCTTGCCGCAACTGCGGTTGGCAATATCACCAGACTGGACGGCGATTTTATTGCCGTAAACGAACGCCAGGTTGGTCGGCGCCTCCTATCGGCTGCCAAGGCCTCGGGAAAGGATCTGTACGTGTGGACCGTCAACGAGCCGCTCAAAATGTCGGCGATGATGTCGATGGGTGTCGACGGAATCATCACCGACGAACCGGCGCTTGCTAGGCGGGTGCTCGCGGAACGCGCGTCGATGAGTTCGGCGCAGCGTTTGCTATTGTTGCTGGCTGAGAAACTGGGCGTGTCCCTGGCAACCGGTGAGTATCGTGACGCGTCTCCTTAATGGTCTTATCGGTCTCGCCTTGGCGGCCACGTCACCGGCGGCAGCGCAACGCAGTGATTTTGGCATCCAACGTCAATTCGAGCTTCCAGCTCACAGAGCACTGGCCCGGGCTCGCGCTGACAGCGATGGCGTTCCCGCTCCATTCACAAGCGACGGATGCAGTGGCGGTCTCTCGACCGTCTGGGCTGTCATCTCGGATCAATTTCCGCTATTTGCCGACGCCCATGGAAAGAACCCGCCGTGGGAGAGATGTTGCGTTGCTCATGACATGGCCTACCATTCGGCTGGAGCCAGTTCCGTCCCGGAACAAAGCTTCGCCAATCGGCTCGAAGCCGATCAGGCGCTCAGGGACTGCGTCTTTGAAACAGGACAGAGCCGTCTATCCGAAATCGCTGAACTCTACGGTGCGCAAGAAGACACGATTAGTAGTGCTTACCGCACGATCGCGGATGCCATGTATCTGGCTGTAAGAATGGGAGGAGCGCCATGTTCGGGAATGCCGTGGCGATGGGGTTACGGGTATCGGCAATGCTTTATAAGTGCCGGTGACCTGGCAGGTCCTTGAGGGCCATGAAGTGATCTATCGTTCCACGCTGTTTCTGACTTTTTCGCTTCCCACCATCCAGCCGACGTGCGGCAGATGCCCGTTGTTCGTCCGGGCCATGATCGCAAATGCCCCCATCGCGGCTCGAACGCAGGTCACAACGAAAGTCGGCCTCGCCCTACCCCTCCAATATCCCGAACTCGGAAAACGGGATGAAGGCGACCGGGTCACCGGGGGAGACGGCCTCGACATCCTCGCCGATGTCGATCAGCCCATGCGCGGCGCGCAGGCCTGAGATCAGGCCTGAGCCGTCGCGCGGATACTTCTCCACCACCATCGCGCCGTCACGCATCGCGATCCAGCCGCGCAGGAATTCGCGCCGCCCCGTCTTGCGTTTCGGCAGTTCGAACGCCGCCGGCAGCATGAAGCGGCGCGGCTCCGGCCAGGCGCCGCCGCCCATCGCCCGCAGCATCGGATAGACGTACATCAAGAAGCACACGAACACCGCGACCGGATTGCCCGGCAGTCCGACCATCACGGCGTCACCGATCTGCCCGAACATCAAAGGCCGCCCGGGCTTCACCGCCAGTTGCCACATGTGCCGCTTGCCCAGCGTGTCGAGCGCGGTGAGGATGTGGTCTTCTTCGCCCCGGCTGGCCCCGCCCGACGTCAGGATGATGTCGAAGCGCTGCGCGGCATCGCTGAGCCGCGCTTGGATTTCGCCGGCATCGTCCGGCCACACGCCCAGGTCTGTCACGTCCGCGCCCGCCGCCCGCGCCAGCGCCGTCAGCATCGGCGCGTTGGCATCGAACACCTCGCCCTCGGCCAGCGCCCGGCTGCCCGGTCGGATCACCTCGTCGCCCGTCGACACGATTGCGCAGCGCACGCGCTCGTGGCACGCCACGTCGGCGAGCCCGATCGAGGCCAGCGCTGCGGCATCCTGCGGACGCACCAGCGCGCCGGCATCGAACAGCGTCTCCCCCGCCGCCACATCCTCGCCCGCCTTGCGCACGTTGGCGCCGGTCTTCAGCCCGGCTGGGATCGTCACATGCGTCGGATCGTCGTTAGGACCGTCCGCGCCGTCGGTCGCGCAGTCCTCCTGCATCGCCACCGTGTCGAAGCCCGCAGGCATCACGGCGCCGGTAAAGATGCGCACGGCTGTGTCGCTCGGCGGCGTGGATGCCAGCGGACGCCCGGCCGCCGCCCGTGCCGAGATGGCGAAGCGGCCGCCCTTGGCCTTGTCATAGTATGCGCTCGCAATCGCATAGCCGTCGACGGCGGTATTCGTGTGCGCAGGGACCGGCCGCGCCGCCACCGCCGCTTCCGCCAGGATTCGGCCGCTCGCCTCCGCAATCGCGATGCGCTCTGTGCCGACCACGGTGGTGATGCGCGACTTCAAGAGCGCCACCGCATCGTCATGGCGCAGCCGGTCCTTGTCGTGCAGGAAGCAGTCGTCGAGCAGTTTTCTTGGCATGGATCGGCGGACGGTTCCGCTCCTGTAAGGGTAGACGGCAGGGAGGCTTGTGCTCTGGTGCGCGGGACAGCGAGCCGTCGTCATCGGCCCGTTAATTTCCTGGTCTATTTAGAGCATGTTTAGCCGAAGTGTCAGCGGTTCTGCGTGAAAAACATGCTCAATATCAGACGGCTAGATCGCCTTCGTGCTTGCAGGAAGATGAAGCGGTCGAGCGATTGGTGAGAGCCATGGCAACCACCGCTGTACCAAAGCCGGATATTGCCAGGACGGCAAGCGGATCGAAGCCGCATCTGGAAACGACTTCGGCGCCCCACGGTTGCACCGGGGCGCCGGAAAGGCGCGCATTAGCGCGCGCAATGACCTCTACCATGTACCGGCTGTCCGCACAGCCCTTTACATGGCATGCATGATGACGAATAGCCCAATGCCCACGGCTGGACCCAGCAACGTGGCAAGCACCATCATGACGAACGACTTCGCGACCATAACACTACCCCGCACGACGCGACTTGAACTGGATGCCCCTCCTGCATCCGTAACGCCCGCCAAGCCCTCTACTTCTCGGCGGACGTCAATTTAAGATTACTACAAATGCTCATAACGCACACGCAGGAAACGCAAATTCGTCGCCGTCGGGCTCGCACCTGCGAAAGACCGCCATCGAAAAAACCTGATGAAGCTGTCAAAAAAATAGTTTTATATAGATAAAACAGGCAGATAAATCCGCCGGTCGCCGCCGCGCTGCAGCGCATCAGAACATCGTTCGCAAATGCGTTCGTTTATGTGGTTCGATTCGCATTTCTCTAAACGTTGCAGATTCGACACGCCGGATTTTGCCATGTCTCGATAGTCAGGCGACATCCGAGCGACGCCTGCGAGCAGCCTGCTCACCCCTTATCGAACAGCCCCAGCTGAGACTGGTCCTGCCCGCGCGTTTCGGCCGCCAGTTGCTCGATGCGGTCGAACGGTACCTGATCGGCGAGGATCAGCGAGCGCTGCGCCTTCATGGCGCGCACGAAGCCTTCCTGGACGAGGTGGAATTCGCCGACGGTCTGGTGCGGCAGCACGGCCGCCGGATCGAGTCCGGATTCGGACTGGAACGCCGCCTTGAGCTTCCGGAGCGCGGTGTCCTCACGCACGCGGCCGATGAACCAGCTCGTGATCTGGTCGCGGCTCTTGTAGTCGAGGTCGCC
>CAZDNY010000184.1:0-6398 GCA_964506885.1 uncultured Hyphomicrobiaceae bacterium
CTTGTTCAAGCGCCGCGCGGCACGGGCCCGTGCGGCAATTGGCCGGCGCGATCAGTGGCGGAAGTGGCGCATGCCGGTGAAGACCATGGCGAGGTTTTTCTCATCCGCCGCCTTGATCACCTCGTCGTCGCGCATGGAGCCGCCCGGCTGGATGACAGCGGTGGCACCCGCCTCGGCAGCGGCCAGGAGGCCGTCGGCAAAGGGGAAGAACGCATCGGAGGCGACCACCGAACCGGTGACTTCCAGGCCCGCCATGCCGGCCTTGATGACGGCGATGCGCGAGGAGTTGACGCGGCTCATCTGACCGGCGCCGACACCGATGGTGGCGCAGTCCTTAGCGTAGACGATGGCGTTCGACTTGACGAACTTCGTGACCGTCCAGGCGAACAGCAGATCGGCCATTTCGGCATCCGTGGGCTTGCGCTTGGTGACCACCTCCAGCTTGTCGTAGAGCGCGAGATCGGCGTCCTGCACCAGAAGCCCGCCAGTGACCTTCTTGTAGTCGAGGCGCTGCGTCGGGCTCGCGGGCCATTCACCGCAGACGAGCAGGCGCACGTTCTTCTTGGCGGCCACCGCTTCGGAAACACCGGCTGCGACGGACGGCGCGATGATGACCTCGACGAACTGCTTTTCTAGAATGATGTTGGCGGTCTTGACATCGAGCTCGCGATTGAAGGCGATGATGCCGCCGAAGGCAGATTCGGGATCGGTAACAAAGGCGCGCTGATAGGCGGCTTCCAGCGTGTCGGCCTCGGCCACGCCGCACGGGTTGGCGTGCTTGACGATGACGCAGGCGGGCTTGTCCTTGAACTCCTTCACGCACTCGAGTGCCGCATCGGTATCGGCGATGTTGTTGTAGCTGAGCTCCTTGCCCTGGAGCTGCTTTGCCGTCGACACTGAGGCATCGATGCCGGGGCCGCTTGCGACGTAGAAGGCCGCGTTTTGATGCGGGTTTTCGCCGTAGCGCATGCCCTGTGCCTTGGTGAACTGGACCGTGAACGTGCGCGGGAAGCCTTCGGCCTTGCCTTCCGGGTTGTCAATCACCGCACCCAGCCAGTTGGAGATCGCCGCGTCATAGGCCGCCGTGCGCGCATAAGCCTTCTGCGCCATCTTGCGGCGGAACTTGGGACAGGTGGCGCCGTCGTGCTGCTTCATGTCGCCGAGCAGCTTTTCGTAGTCGGCCGGATCGACAATCACCGTGACGCTCGCGTGATTCTTGGCCGCCGCGCGGATCATGGCGGGCCCGCCGATGTCGATGTTCTCGACGCACTCGTCGTAGCCCGCGCCTTTGGCGACCGTCGCCTCGAAGGGATAGAGATTGACGACCAGCAGGTCGATCGGGCCGATGCCATGCTCGGCCGCCGCCTTGTCGTGCTCGGGATTGCCGCGGATCGCCAGCAGGCCGCCATGAACCTTGGGATGTAGCGTCTTCAAGCGGCCGTCCATCATCTCGGGAAAGCCGGTGTGCTCGGCGACGTCCTTGACGACGACACCGGCAGTCTTCAGGGCGCTGGCGGTGCCTCCCGTGGACAGAATCTCGACGCCCGCTGCGGCCAGCGCCGTGCCGAACTCGACGAGGCCCTGCTTATCGGAGACCGATATCAGTGCGCGGCGGATCTTTGGCGAGGTGATCTTTGCGTCGGACGTCATCTGGCTCTCCCCGAGGTGCGTGGCGATATGGGGGCGCGGTTAGCACATGCGCGGGCGGGCCGGAATGCGTCTATGCGCCCATATGCCGGACTTCGCGCCGGTTTTTCCGCAGTTTTCGAAGCCTGGATCATTTCCGCCCCTGGCGGATTGGCATCACCGGCCCGCTCCCGCTCCCGACCACCTCGAGTATGCTGTCATGGGCGGTCGGGAGGGGGAGCGCGATGCTTCCAGCCAAACCTGAAAGGCCGGAGGGCGTTGCCGCGCCGGTCATGCTTGGCGCGAGAGTGCCCAGCGCACTTCGGTTTCGCCATAGGTGGCGCCGCGCAAGACGATCTGCAGGCGGCGCACGGGACCGGTCGCATCGGCAAAGTACATGCTCTCCTCGATGACGAGGCGTGCACCCTCCGCCGCCATGCGCCAACGCTGATCACCGACCTCGATCAGCGCCGTGCCGACCTTGTCGCCGCGACGGCACGTCACGCCCGGATGCAGATGGAAGTGAATGGCAAACGGTACGTCGCGCTTCAAACGCAGGATTCCGCGCGGCGGCTGCAGTTGGTCGATGCCGACAATGCGGCGCCCGTTGCGCTCCATGGTGATACGGCGCCGATGAAGGACGCCGAATCGATCGACATAGCCGTCGTGGGCGGCAACGAACCCGATCTGTCCCTCGACGTCACCGAGGCTCTCGACCGACAGGACGTTCGGTCCGCGGATTGGCAAGCCTCCCAGAAGCTCCTCGATGCGCCGGGTTCCGATCAAACGCGACGAGGATGTCTCACCCAGCTCCAGAGTATTGTGGTTGGCGGTGGCGCGCGCCGCTGAAGTCCAATCAGCGTGGGCGGATCCCGGTGCGCCGGAATTGGACATCAGGATTTCGGTGCCGCAGCTCAGTTCGAACGAGAGGCAGCCGGCATGGGCCGCGTTGCCGAGTACAACCGGCGGCGGTGCGCCGCAATCGGCGATCAGGATCGTTTCGCCCTGATGCAGCCGTTCGTAGCCGGACTCGCCTACGTGCTCGGGTTCGGCTGCGTCGGGATCGGCGTAGGCGATGACCGTGGCCAGACGCGCGGGGATGCCGACGGAGACGCCGTTGAAGCGCGCCAACAGGCCATCGCCCAGCCGCAGGGAGCGCAGCATGGCAAACATCGCCGACACTTTTTCATCGAGTTCGGGCGGCTGTGCACGGCTGCGCGCACGGAAACAACGGCGAAGCGGAAGCAGGTCCAAGAGCAGTTCGATCAGCGCCTCGGGATTGCGGCTGACGTGCCCGCCGTCGGGCAGGATCTGCTGGTCGAGTTCGTGCAGGAAGAGCGGCAGGTCAACATCGAGCCTGCGATCGCGGCCGGCCACGCACAGATCCGCATAGACCAGCGCAGCCAGCGAAAGCAGCCGCGGCTGGCCCGCGTGGGCCTCGCGCCATGCCGAGGAGAGGCGTACGAGCTGCGCACCCAACGACGACGCAATGGTGTGGTAGGTGCGTTCGTCGGCGCCCTCGAGCAGCAGGTTGGCGTGCGAGAGCCAGGAAATGACGCGGCGTGCGAGGACCTCCGGCCGCCAAGCATCACCGGTGCCCTTGGCATTGCGGATCGCCCATTCGACGGCGAGCTGGCGGGCGGCGTGGGTCGCATCGTCGTCCTCGGCGGCCGCCAGATGGCGCAGCCAGCCAAAGCCATTCAGCGACAGGTTCCAGTTACGGCTGGGCGGCACGATTTCGAACGGAGAGCGGCCGTCCAGACGCGCCAGAGACCCGGACAGGCCGAACTGATCGTGGCGCACTTCGAACCAGAAGCTGGGATCGGGCGTGCGCAGGTCCTGTGGCACAATCAGGAGCTGATCGACACGAGGGGCGCCGTAGCGCCAGCGCAGGCTGCGCGAGTTCAAAGCCCGGGCGAGGAAACCCCGGCGGGCGCGTTCCGCCTCAATCGCGGTGATCTGCCAACGCTCCTGGAATGTCAGCCGCGCCATCGCTCAAGTTCTCCAAACCCGATCGCCACCGTACACCGCCGACGGGCGGACCGGCGCTCAAGCCCTTTCCGGGTTAACGGCCCGGCAAGCCCGGCGCAAGGCACTGCAGCGGTGATTTCGTGGACCGGCGCCGGATTATGGCGGATCAGTTGCCGTTTGTGTGGCGGTTGCCTCGCCCCGGATCAAACGAACCATGTAGAAGCCGTCCATACCGCGTGCCTCGGGGTCTCCCAGCGGGGTGTCCGTCGGTTTGGTGCGGACCGCGCCTTCCGGCGTGATCCAGGCTTCGGCGATGCCGGCTTCACCGGAGCGCACGGGCGCGCGCGCGAACTCCGGGTTGCGGTCGAGAAACCCTTGGATGCGGTTTTCGCCCTCCGCCTTGCCGAGCGAACAGGTGCAATAGACGAGCGTGCCGCCGGGCCGTACCAGGCCTGCCGCATGATCCAACAGGCGCGACTGCAGCCGGACCAGGGCATCGATGTCCTGCTGGCGCTTGATGTGAAGAATGTCGGGATGTCGGCGGATGGTGCCGCTGGCGGAACAGGGCGCGTCGAGCAGGACCGCATCGAACGTGCGCTGCGGCTGCCATTCGAGGACATCGCTGACGACGATCTTTGCCGACAGACCCAGGCGCGCCATGTTCTCTTCGACCCGCCGGAGCCGGGCTGCGGAAATGTCGACGGCGGTGACACTGGCGCCGCGGGATGCCAGTTGGGCGGTCTTGCCGCCTGGCGCCGCGCACAGGTCGGCAACGTCGCGGCCGGACAGGTCATCGCCCAGCAGGCGCGCGGGTAACGCGGCGGCGGCGTCCTGCACCCACCACGCTCCCTCAGCATAGCCGTCGCGGTCCTCGATGCGGCCACCTGCAGGCAAACGCACGGTGCCGGTCGACAGCACCACGCCGCCTAAGCGCTGTGCCCACGTCTCCACCTCGCCGGCGCTCTTGATGGTCAGATCGAGTGGCGCCTCGCGCAACGAGGCCTGCGCAATCGTGCGTGCTTCGTCCTCCCCGTATGTCGCGATCAGCGACTGCTTCAGCCAATCGGGGAACGTCACCTCGAATTCGTCAATGCCGAGATCGGCGCACAGGTGTCGCCCTTCCATGGCGATACGGCGCAGCACGGCGTTGACGAGCTTGGCGAGGTGCTGGATCGCAGCGGCACGCCGGCACTGTGTTACGGCGAGCGAGACGGCCGCGTGGGGCGGCGTGTCGAGATAGAGAATCTGAGCAGCGCCGGCGAGCAAGATGCGATTGGCGTCCTCGTACTTGGGCGCCAACGGCTTTTCCATGAAACGGCCAAGCACCGCTTCGATGACGCCCTTGTGCCGCAGGACCGTTGCCGCAATGAGACGCGCCAGGCCGCGGTCACGCGGTTCGAGGGCGAGCCCCTTGGCGCTTGCAAACGCAGCGGCAATGGCGTCATCGAAGGAGCGCCGGCGATCAAGGACATCGACCAGCATGGCGAGGGCCAGATCACGGGCGGCGAGACCGGCGGCCTCGCTGCGCGCGGCGGGGCTGCGTGGTGACTGACCCGGACGCGATCCGCCAACGCTAGCCGATGGGCCGGACTTGAGCCGCAATGTCGTGCGTGCCGTCTTTGCGCCCGACCCTCGCCCGCCATTTTTTCTGCTGTTGTCGTCGGACATACCCGCCTCGGTGCCGGCGCCGTCATCTTCATGCGCCATGGAGCAGGCTCCTTGCCCGTCCGACGGGGGGCCGGTCAAGCTTTACGTCGCCGTGCGGGCTGAAGCACCCCGGCAACCCGGCGGATGCCAACGGCGTTGGGGGGCTGTCCCGCGCCTCATCCCCAGGGACCGCGCCGGGCAGACCGGCTGCGGCCACCCTCGGCCGACCAGGGTCCGGCGGGCTGTTCCGATTGCCCGATCGACGGCGCGGAGGGGCGGTATTCTCCGTTGAGGATACCCATTTCGCGGGCCAGCTTGGCGAGCTCGGCAATGCGGTTCTCCGTATTGGGGTGGGTGGAGAACATGTTGTCGACGCCGCGACCGGTGAGCGGATTGACGATGAAAAGATGTGCCGCCGCTGGGACGGCTTCGGCACGCTCGTTGACGATGCCGCGCGCCCGGGCGTTGATCTTTTCCAGCGCCGAGGCCAGCCACAGCGGGTTGCCGACGATCATCCCCCCCATGCGGTCGGCCTGATACTCGCGCGAGCGCGAGATCGCCGTCTGTACGAGCATGGCGGCGAACGGCGCTGCAATCATCGCAATAAGTGCGCCGATGAAGCCAATCCCGCTGCGATCCTCGCGGTGACCGCCGAACAGCATGCCGAACTGAAGGTATTGCGCCATCATGGAAATGGCACCGCCGATGGTGGCCGCGACCATCATCGTCAGCGTGTCGCGGTTCTTGATGTGGGCCAGTTCGTGCGCCACAACGCCGGCGATCTCCTCGCGGTCGAGGATGTCGAGCAAACCGGTCGAGACGGCAACGGCGGAGTTTTCCGGATTGCGGCCGGTGGCGAACGCGTTGGGCTGCGGGTTTTGCATGATGTAGACGCGCGGCGGCGGGAGTTCGGCGCGGCGCGCCAATGCGTGCACCATCTCCACCAGTTCAGGCGCGCTGTTGTGGTCGACCTCATGGGCGCCGAACATGCGCAGCACAAGCTTGTCCGACTTCCACAGGCTCACCACGTTCATGACGAGGGCGACGACGAAGGCGATGACCATGCCCGTGCGGCCGCCCACCGCCGCGCCCATGGCGACGAAAATCGCGGTCAGGACGAGCAGCAAGAACGCCGTCTTCGTGTAGTTCATCGG
>CAZDNY010000184.1:6408-6656 GCA_964506885.1 uncultured Hyphomicrobiaceae bacterium
TGCAGAAGTTGGCGGGTCTCGTCGCCGGAATGCAGATGCCGCTCGAGGGCCGAGCCCGCTGGCGGCTTCGTTCAGGCATGGTATATGGGGCGAGCGGCGGCGGAAACCAGTATCGCGCGATCGCGTCGATGACGCGGCCATGCGTTAACCTGCAACCAGAAGAGACGTGAGCATGAACGCGGACGAGCAACAATCCGGTGATGGGCATGAACGAGATGCTCAGCAGGTCGAGCCGTCGCGTGCAGATG
>CAZDNY010000185.1:0-6622 GCA_964506885.1 uncultured Hyphomicrobiaceae bacterium
CCGGACCGGGCATGAGTGAAGCGGACATCGAGCGGGCGCTCGCCGGCACGCAGGATGGCATGCCGCCACCGGCGGGGGCGCCGCAGCAGCGGCCGGGCGGCGGGTTTGGAATCGGCTTGCCGCTGGTGCGGTCACTGGCGGCGGCGAACGGGGCGGTCCTGTCCATCGCGGCCATTGAAACCGGAGGAACGCGGGCGGCACTCGTCTTTCCGCCCAGCCGGCTCATTTTGGTGTGAAGGTACCGGCGCGGCCCAATTACCGCAGGCGCGGGAAGCGACTTTTCACGGGCGACGCAAGGCTTTAGTCTTGCCTCGACGGCTGCCGCGCGGTTCGATCTCCCGGCAGCTCCTCCCGCCGAAGTTTTGACCCACAGGGTTCGCAATGACCGACTGGCGCCGTCCAGCCCCGTTCTGCCACGCTCCATGGCCTGCGCCAACTTTGCCGGCGTCGCTCCGCTGCGCCTGTCGGGCGGACCACTTCAAACCGGCGCGGATTGTGGTACTGGCGACAATATGAGTGCTCACTCCCATCAACCTCCGGCGGATCGCTCGGAGCCCGGCTTCGGTCCGGGCCAAATATGGGCGCGCGCCAAAGCCTGGCACGCGCAGAGGCCGCACGGAATCTCCTGGTTCGTCGCGATCATCGCGATCCTGTCGCTGATGGCGCTGCCCATCGTAACGACGCTGTGGTTGGCCCTGCGGCCCAAGGAGAACATCTGGCCGCATCTGCTGCAAACGGTGTTGCCCAACTCGTTGATGCAGACGCTCATCCTTATGGTCGGCGCGGGCGTGTTGACGCTGGTGACCGGTGCGGGCGCTGCGTGGCTGGTGACCATGTACCGCTTTCCCGGTCGAGGTATTGCCGACCGGCTGCTGGTCATTCCTCTGGCGATGCCAACCTACATCGTCGCCTACTGCTACGTTGAAATGCTCGACTACTCCGGGCCTGTGCAGAGCGGCTTGCGCGCCTTGTTCGGCTGGCAGAGCGCTCGCGACTACTGGTTTCCCGAGATCCGCTCGATCTACGGGGCCATCTTCGTCATGTCGTCGGTGCTTTACCCTTACGTCTATCTGACGGCGCGTGCGAGTTTCGTGCAGCAGTCCGTGTGTGCGCTGGAGGTCGCCCGGACGCTTGGGCGCACGCCGCTTGCGACGTTGTGGGCCGTGGCACTGCCGCTGGCACGACCGGCGCTGGCCGCGGGCTTGGCCCTGGTCCTCATGGAATGCCTCAACGATCTGGGCGCCGTGCAATACCTGGGCGTGCAAACCCTGTCGCAAAGCATCTACGCGACCTGGCTGCAGCGGTCCAACCTGGGCGGTGCGGCACAGATCGCTTCCGTGATGATGTTGTTGATCGTCGTCCTGCTTACGGCTGAGCGATGGGCGCGCGGCGGGGCGAAGGTGCATCACACCACTGGCCGCTACCGCTCGATCCCGTTCCAGGAGCTGACCGGGTGGCGCGGCATCGTGGCCGGCATGTTCGCAATTCTGCCATTCGTGATCGGCTTCCTGTTTCCGTTCCTGCAGCTGGCGCGCAATGCCGTCGTCTATGCCGATGCGGGTCTCGAGCGCGGCTTTTTCCCGGCCGCGCAGAATTCGCTGATCCTGGCGGCGATCAGCGCCAGCACGGCAGTGCTGCTGGCGCTCATCATCGGTTATGCCAAACGCATCGACCCCAACAGCTTCACCCGGTTCGCCGCGCGCGCCTCGGGGCTCGGATACGCCATCCCCGGTACCGTACTGGCTCTCGGCCTGCTCATTCCATTGGCCGCATTCGACAACACGGTCGATGCGTTTTTCCGTTCCACGTTCGGGATCTCAACCGGCCTACTGATTTCGGGCTCCATGCTGGCGCTCGTGCTCGCCTACACGGTTCGCTTCCTGGCGGTCGCGCTCGGATCGGTCGAATCAGGACTGGAGCGTATTTCACCCAACCTCGACGCGGCCGCACGTGCACTCGGTGAAACCTCGTTTTCCGCCCTGCGCCGTGTCCATCTGCCGCTGCTGCTGCCGGCACTGGGTGCTGCGGGTCTCTTGGTGTTCGTCGACAGCATGAAGGAGCTGCCTGCGACACTGTTGCTGCGGCCCTTCAATTTCGAGACGCTTGCGACACACGTCTACTCCTTCGCCGCGCTGGAACAATTCGAAGAGGCGGCGCTCGGTGCGCTGGCGATCGTTGTTTCGGGTCTGGTGCCCGTGCTACTTTTGCATAAGGCCGTAGCTGGCGGACGGGCGGGAACGCGGCCCGCCGCACGCTCAGACGTTGACTGATGTCAGCGGCTATATTGACCGCTCGCAATGCGCGGTGTTCGGACATCGTGCTAGTCGGCCATCGTGCGAGCGTCGCAGCGACCCGAGCGGTCAGCGGTCGCAGTCTCATCCCATTGGCTCTCGTCATCAGCGAGAGCGGTTCACCGGAGGCCAAGATGGACCTGCAAAGCCTTATCTTTGGAACCGACCCGTTGGCCCTGATCGCCCTTGGCGGCTTCGTAACCGTCCTCATCGTGACGCTGGCCCTCTTCATCTTTATGCTGAAGAAATTGCCCAGCCGCCGCTGATCACCGACGCAACGAGGGTCATCCGGTTCCGATCGCGTCGGCAATAGATCCGGGGCCGCTTTTGCATTTGTCATAGAACCTCGCATGCGGTCGGGCCGCACCTGTCACCGGGCCGCACGCTGTTGCGTGTGAAGCGGGGAAATGCCTGCGGGTGCTTTGCGCAATCATCAAGTTTTTTCGGAAGCTTACGTCCTATATCAGGGCGGCGCTGCGGTTTTGCGCGGGCGCGATGATTTCTGCCGAGGCGGACAAAGTCCATGCCGGTCTTTGTCGCTTGCCAGCCATGTGGTGCGCCTCTAATAAGGTGGCATGCAATAGGTCTCTCGTTGCCTCGCCCGGAGCGCTCCGGGCACTCGCCCCGCACACGGCTGGGCGGCGCCCGGTTCGATGTTCTCGGTTCCTTTTCTGCAAGGCTCATGACCCGGCACGTCCACAATTCGCGTATTCGCAAAGTCGCATTGCTTGCGGTGGCTGCTGTCGCAGTCGCCGGACTTGCTGCGCCGATCGTGTTCGACACCTCCATCAGCGACCTATCCCTCAATACGGCCGCGGTGATCGCGGCGACGCGCGACAGCTACACGCTGACCTCGCCGGTGCCGCTGCCGCTCCTGCCCAATGTCATGATCGAGGCCGGCCGCCTGTCGGTTGCGGGAACCGAGGCCATCCCGCAGCCCACCGGAGCGGAAGCACTGGCACTTCTCACGGCCGGCAAGGCCAAGATCGTTCTCGACGATGCGGTGCTTTCGATCGCGCCGACGCAATCTGCGGAGACTGCTGCGCCGGGTGAAGCCAATGCCCTGGCCCCGGTCCTGCTGGCGCTGACGAAACTATCGTTCTCCAGCCTGGAAATGCGCAATGCCCTGGTGCAACTGGGGCGCGGCGGAGAGAGCCAGGGCACATTGAGCGACGTGACACTCGACGTGACCAAGATCGACAGCTCCAAGGCGCGCGCGATCGGCTCATTCGTGTACCGAAAGCGACCTGTGAAGTTCGACATCGTCATGGGCACGCAGGCGGAGCTGCAGGACGGCACACAGAAGGCGGCGGCAACGATTGGCCGCACACTTGCGGTCGCCATCGAGAGCGAGCTTCTCAATCTGAAGGCCGACGGCACGCTGTCGGCGGGCGATCAGCCGCAGCTCACCTCCACGAACTCGACAGTGATCGTTTCAGACCTGCGCCGGCTTGCGCGGTGGATCGGCGTGGATCTGGGCAAAGGCCCGGGGCTGGGGCCATTCGAGGCACGCGGGCCGCTCGAGTTTTCATCGAATGCGATCGCTTTTTCCGATGCGACGTTCGTCGTCGACGGCAACGAGGCAACCGGTGCCCTGTCGTTGAGGTGGGGCGGTCTTAAGCGTCCCTCCATCGACGGTACGCTGGCATTCAAAACGCTCGACATCGCGCCGATCGTGAGGGGCGCAACCCTGGCGTCCGGGCCCACAGACTCTCCGTTCCGTGTTGCAGACTACTTCAATCTCACGGACGGCCGGGCTCGCGTTCTGCCACTCGTCGACCAGATCGATGCAGATCTCAGGATATCAGCCGCCAGCGTTGCCTCGGGGGCGACACGGTTCGGCCGCGGCGCTGCCTCGCTGTCGCTGAAGGATGGCATCCTGCTGGCTGACCTCGCCGAACTGGAACTGGGCAAAGGCGGTCGCTGCGGCGGTCAATTCGGATTCGAGGTGCGCGACGGCGTTCCGCACTACGCGCTGCGGGGGAAGCTGGAGTCTATCGATCTTGCGGCAATATCGCATGCGCTTTGGGCCTACAATGTGTTGTCGGGCGCAGGAGATATGACGCTCGATATCAAGGCCTCCGGCGAGCAGTCCGAGCAGATCCTGTCATCGATGGGTGGTAAGATTTCGCTGAGCCAGCCCGGCAGCGGTCAAATCGGGCTCGATCTCAAGACACTCGCTGCAACGACGCGAGCCCAGGTGCAGACTGGTTGGGGCGGTGCCACGCGTGGCCAGACGGCGATCGAAGGACTCTCGGCCGAGTTCTCGATGATCGATGGGCGCCTCATTGCGAAGCGTGTCAACGCGCGCGCCGGAGATGCATCGCTCAGCGCGGTGGGCAGCGTCAGTTTTCCCGACAGCGCCGGTGACGTGAAGGTATGGATCACGCATCCGGCAAACGGCACCCACAAAGTCGACGATACCGCCAGCACGCTCGCCGTTGGGAACGCTGCAAACACTGGCTCCGCCGTCGCTGCAGAGGGCCAGCAGCCCGCTGCCAACGCGGCCGCAGGAAACGGGACGCGGGGGGCGCCGGGCGGAGGGCTCCATATGCTCGGTCCGCTGGTTGCGCCAGAAATTCGCTTCCTGCCGCTCAATCCTCCGCCATCGAGCGACGCGCGCGAACCGGTGAATCGCCCGGCGCCGCCGGCGGTCCCGGACGGGAAAGGCTGAGGGCCCGACTTTTTTCAGTGCCTCGCGCGTGGTCGATGGATGTGCCACGCCAAACCTGCCGCAGCGCCATCCCCTGTTTTTGCCAATCCGGCCTTCTACAGGTCTCAGGCCCGGTCTAAAGTGCCGCGCGCCGAACTCGCGCCAATGTTTTTGCCGACGCACGTGACCGCAAACGATGCCGGAGACCCTGCTTCATGCGCCATTCCCGATCGCTGCACGCCTTGACACTCGTGCTGACCGCCGCATTGGCCTCGGCTGCCGCAGCGCAATCACCGGATCCAGCCCAATCCCAATCGCGAGACGTGCAGGTGCAGGCTCCTACCGCTACGGAGGGCAGCCCTCAGCCGGAGGCGCAGACGTTACAGCAGGAGTCGACACAGGCGAGCCCGGCAGCGGCAAAACCCGCGCACGCGGAGCCGGAGGTTGCAGAGCCCAGCAAGTCCGAGGCCGCGCCCGATCCGGCTCCCGGTTCGGCGGCCGACAGCCTTGCCGAGACCCCGGGGCCAACGCGCACAAACGCCGATGATAACGATCCGGCGATGCTGAGGGCGGGCCGGGCGCCGCAAGTGCCGGAGAGTCTTCGCCGCCGCCATCGCCCGCCGCGCAGGCCGCTGAGGAGACGCCTGAAACGTCGCCTGCAACTGCGTCGCCAGCACCAGGCACCTCGAGCGAGGAGCAAAGCGGCGCTGCTGCACCGTCAAGCGCCGCCGTGCCAGATGAGGCCGCCAAGGACCCAGGCCAAGACACTGCTACGCAACGTGTGCCCGCCTCGGGAACGAACGAGATAACGCCGGACACAAAGCCTGAAGCTGCCGCGGCGACACCAGCGGCGAAGCCCACAGATGACGGGCCTGGCGAAGTGCCGGCCGCCACGGATGCCGCAGCCCCACCGGCGCCCAGCTCAGACGGCAGCGGACAGGCCGCACAGTCGCCGCCGGCAGCCCCTTCGGATGCGACCGACGACGCCACCACCGATGCACCAAAGCCGCCCGCGGCTGCCGATGTCGCGCAACCATCCGAGCCGCCGGCGCCGCCACAGATCGCTGTCGCAACCGGCGGGGGCGCATTCGCGCAGGCCTACCAGCATGCCGTCATCGAACCCTTTTCGGCAAAGACCGGGGTCAGCGTGACCGAAGCGGGCACCGATGCAAATACGAGCGACGTGTTGATGCTCGATGCCCTGGAACTGACGCGTCGCTGCGGTGCAGGCGAACTTGTGTCTTTGGAGATAGCCGAACTCAAGCCGAGCGCGGCAACGAGCGGCGCAGATGTACAGGCGGATTTCCTCCAGGGCGCGTTGAAGCCGTGCGGGATTGCTGCACTGGCATGGTCGAACCTGTTCGTCTACGAGCCCAAGGCCTTCGCCAAGCGAGCGCCGCAGTCGGTTTCGGATGTCTTCGATACGCGGCGCTATCCCGGCAAACGTGCGCTGCCGAAGGACGGTCGCGGCCTCATCGAGGCAATCCTGGTCGCGGACGGCGTCGCTCCCGGTGAGGTCTACACCGTGCTGGGGACGAGCGACGGGACAAACCGTATCGTGAAGACGCTGAAGAAGCTCGGCGCGAACATCGTGTGGTATGATAGGATTTCCGAAGCCGTGGCGCTGCTGCGTTCGGGCGAAGCATCAATCGCGTTCACATCGAACGGCCATGCGTTC
>CAZDNY010000186.1:0-6605 GCA_964506885.1 uncultured Hyphomicrobiaceae bacterium
ACAGGCGCCCCGTGCCCGAGTTCTACTGGACAGGGGAAACCGACATGGCCTGTCTCGGGGCAGCGATCGGTCAAACGAAGCGCGAGGCTTATGCACACCACATCCAACGTCTAATGCTGACCGGCAACTTCGCGCTGCTTGCCGGCGTGTCCCCGCAGGCGCTGCACGAGTGGTACCTGCTCGTCTATGCGGATGCGTTCGAGTGGGTGGAGCTGCCGAACACGCTTGGCATGAGCCAATTCGGCGATGGTGGCGTTCTCGCTTCGAAGCCCTATGTTGCCTCGGGCGCCTACATCAAGCGGATGTCGAATTACTGCGCGTCCTGCCGCTATGACGTTGCAAAACCCTACGGCCCGGATGCTTGCCCTTTCAATGCGCTCTATTGGGCCTTCCTCAACCGTCATCGCAAAAAGCTTGCCGCCAATCCCCGCATGGCGCAAATGTATCGCACCTGGGACCGGCTCTCCGATGAGCGCCGAAGCCTGACACTGGCGAGCGCCGGAGCCTTCCTCGACAAGCTCGATGCTGAACCCTCCCCGGGCGAAACGGCACAAGCCGTCGATAGCGCCGACATAGCTGATACGATCGTCAGCCTGTGTACCGAACGCGGACAGGGTAAGACGATTTGCCCGTCGGAGGTGGCCCGCGCCCTGGCAAAAGGCGACAATGAATGGCGAGACCTGATGCCCGACGTCCGTCGCGTTGCCGGGACACTTGCCGTTCAAGGCCGTGTCAGGGTGACCCAGGCCGGCAAGCTCGTCGATGCCGCTTCGGCTCGCGGTCCAATTCGGTTGTCATTAGCCCCACAGAAGAAATCGAGAAGCCGAGTCTCGTGAATAAGGCCTTATCTCTAGATTATCCGGCTACCGGTAAGAGCGTCTTGAGCTTGTCGAGCCAGCGCGCGATGCGGGCCTTGTTGATACCCATATCGCCATATCCGAGCTGTGAGCGGGAATAGATTGCCAGCGTGCTGCGTTCGCCCGGCTCCAGCGGAAAGTAGCGCACGACAATGGTGTCAGGAAAGCGCAGCAGCGGAGTGCGCTGGACATACCTCTCCGTCATAGCGACATCGTCGCTTCCAACATTTTCGATATTCGACTCGGACGCTATGACCCGAGCCATCGCTGCACGCAAGCCTTGCGCGTCGATTGCGAACGTTGGGAGAAGGACATCGCTGTGGGCTTTGCAGAAGCGCGGCGGGCACGCGAGAGCATCATTTGGGCTCTCTCGCCTTACGAGAGTTTCAAATTCTATAGGACCGAGATCTGCCGGCCCAAGCATGGACCACAATCTCTCCGGACCGACCAGAAACCACCCCACGACCGCTAGGAGCGCGATGAGAGCTGCAACAAGGAGCGTATACATCGCCTTCAACCCGATGTTCCCTCGCCAGCTCGTGACGACGTGAGTTCCAGCATGATCTCGTTGCGCCGGAAGAACGGCAGTGTCCAGGGCGGGTTGTAAAAAGCGAGCACCGGCTCACCTCTGACCGACAGATCATTATCGGCGGCGTACCGTCGGAGCTCAGAGGTCTTTGCGGCAATCGAGGCGTCAGTCGCAACTCCTGAGAAACGAATCACGACCATTCGCTTCGATGGCAGGGGAGCCAGTTTGACGCGGTCGTCGGTAGGTGTAGGCAGCGTCTCCATGGTCCAGCTCTCGGGCATGATGAACCGCACGGTCCAGGAATTTTCCCTGGATTGCTGGGTCACCGGCGCTGTCATGGCTATTGTCTGCTTCGCCTGCTGTTCGACCGGAGCTGTCATGGCGATCTTCGCATTGGGCTTGTTGGCGCCGAAGATGTAGGCGGCAATCAGTCTAAATCCTTCATTGATGGCAGAACGGCGCTCGCCGCTGACTTCGACCTCGGCTGCGATCATTGCTCCGTAATCGCGAACCTCTATCGCGCCGTCAGAACGGGTAACCGTATACTTCGGCTGCTCAACACGACTCATGATTGGACCCGCTGCTGCGGCTGCTATCGCTGCAATGCCGGCGACGATTAAGGCCCACATTATCATCCGGCGCTTCTTGGCCATGGCTGCGCTATCGTCTGTCTCGTGTTTGATGCCAATCGGGACCGATGACGAGCCGGCTAGATGAGTTAATTTAGTCGACCCTGTGTCTACGACGTCGTCAGTAGACTGGGTTGGCCTCCTCACCGATCGTAAGCCCAACATCGGAACGAGGCCTGATCGTGATCGTGTTTGCGTTGAGAACAAGTGAGACGTTTGTCACAATTTGACCGTCTCTTTCGGAACAGGCGCCGCCTGCGTGGCTTAGTCCAGAGGTAGTGTAACGACTGACGAGCGGACTCGGATTACCCCTGCAATTCTAATCACTCACCGGCCTCGTCCAGTGAAGCACTAGCAACAGCAGCCCGTCCGGTAAGTGTCTGCCGACATTGAGAAGTTCAGCGCCGCTGCAGAAGATGCATGAGCCTCTGTCTATGCAAACGCCTGAGCGACGGTATGGCTGTCTCTTCGGCCCGACAGAATTGATCTCGTTGCGCTCCTCGAACGTTGAAAAAAGGCGTCCTCGGACCTGGTACAAATCTCATGGCTCACATTCTTGTCATCGGTGCTAGTCGCGGCATTGGCCGAGCGGTGACGGAGTCTGCGGTCATAAAAGGTCACCGTGTTCGCGCCATGTCCCGCAGTGGCGAGGTGATACGCGACCGCGCCGGACGTATTGAAGCGTTCAAGGCCGATGCGCTCGCGCCAGACGATGTTTCCCAAGCACTTGACGGCATCGAGGTCGTAGTTCAGGCGCTTGGCGTACCGGCATCCCTCGATCTCATCACGAGGCCGGTCACCCTGTTCTCGGAAGCAACGCGAGTGTTGCTACCAGCCATGGCGACGGCAGGGATCAAGAAGCTGGTTGCCATGACCGGCTTCGGCGCGGGCGATAGCAATGCCAGCATCAACCTGCTGCAGCGTCTCCCCTTCACCGTCCTCCTTGGGCGCGCCTATGACGACAAATCCGAGCAGGAGCGCCTGATCGAGGCCAGCGATCTCGACTGGCTGATTGTACGCCCGGGCGTGCTCACGAGTGGGTCCAGGAGCCACGCCTATCGTGTGTTGACCGAGCCCGCTTCTTGGCGCAATGGCATCGTCTCGCGGGCCGATGTGGCTGACTTCATCACTGAGCGCATTACGGCCGACCGCTTCGAGCGGGAGAAGCCAGTCATTATCCGCTGCCCTTTGTAGGCACCCTGCCATGCTCTCGTCAGCCGCACATTCCTTTTCCAGATCGAAGCCTGCCGAGGGGGTGGCCTTCCGCGAACGCGCGCCCTGGTGGGGCGGCGATTTGCAGACACTGCGCAATCACCTGCTGGCAGGACAACAGCCACTGCCCTCGACGACGGTAACGCGCTTGTTTCCGACCTCGGACGGGACTGGTGACCGCCTGATGGGGCGGCTCGAACGACCGGTGCACCCCGCTCCAGGCGCGCCACTCATTGTGCTCATCCATGGTCTCACCGGCTGCGAGGAAAGCACTTATGTGCGCCGGTCGGCCCAGTTTCATCCAATGCGCGGCCGGCGTGTGCTACGGCTTAACCTGCGTGGCGCCGGCCCAGGTCGAAAGCTGGCCGCCGGCTACTATCACGCGGGCTGCGCCCCTGATCTTCAAGACGTTCTCGCCGGATTGACGGACGAGGATATCGGGCACGGGGTGTTTGTCATCGGCTATTCGCTCGGCGGCAATATCCTTCTGAATCTGCTCGGATCGCTACCTACTGGAGAGCGTCTCGTCGGCGCCGCCGTCGTCTCGGCGCCAATCGAGCCCGGTGAAGCCTGCCAGCGCATCATGGCACCGAGAAACGCCCTCTATCATCGCTGGCTGTTGCGGCGCATGAAGCAGGATGTGTTGGCCTCGCCCCCACTGGCACCAGCCGAGCGCGAGGCCATCATAGAAGCTCGCTCGGTCTATGCGTTCGATCACCGGTGGGTGGCGCCACGCAATGGCTTTCGTGATGCGGAGGACTATTACGCGCGGACGGCCGGCGCTCGGCAACTGGCGTCGATCTCCGTGCCGACGCTCTTGCTACACGCCATGAATGATCCCTGGATTCCGGTGCGGCCCTATCTCGAGCTGCAGCAGCCGGCATCACCACACGTAGAGATCGTTGTCGCGCGCAGTGGTGGCCATGTCGGCTTCCACGAGCACGGGCACACCGCGACTTGGCACGATCGCAGGATCGAGGATTTCCTGTTCCGTCTTGAAGGACGTGATCGCAGCTAAGGTCATGCGGACCGTTTCCGTCGCCCTGGCGTCAGTTGCCACCCTTGAGCCCAGCAACTTTGAGGAACCCGGCAACCTCGGCGATGACGTCGTCCTGGTGGCCAACCAGCAGATGCCCGCCGGTCTCGAAGGCCACGAGCCGCGCGTTGGGAATGCGCGAGGCGGCGAACCGCGCTGCGGGCAGCGTGTTGAAAAGATCATCCTTCGCAGAGACGACGAGCGTCGGTGCCGTGATGCGCTCCAGCTGCGGCGGCTTGGTATCCGGTATACTGTCCAGATTGATGCCACGCACGCGCTGCGACAGCGGCTGGATGCTGCGGACGATCCGACGCACGCGTATCTGCTCGGCCTCGGGTGCTGCCGAGACGACGGTAGGTGGTACCCCGATGAAGCGGATGAGCACCGAGGGGGCAATCGCCTCCAGCGTCCACCATGCGAAGTCCGCACCGGCATTGACGAGCCAGAAGGCAAGCCTGCTACCGCGGCTCTTCTCGATGGCAACAGGATTTGCCGGCTCGAACGAGGCCGGTACTATCAGGATCAGGGCCGACACGCGTTGCGGATGGCGACGGGCCAGGGCAATCGCGGACCGGGCCCCGGCCGAGATCCCGACGACGATCGCTTTGTCGACTTGGAGCGCATCGAGCAAAGCCGCGTGCGCATCCGCCTGGGCTTCAGGGGTCGGCTCGGCTGGAACGGGCGTTCCGAGGTATCCAAACCGGGAAGGCGCGATGATGCGGAACCCGCCGCCGACGAGATCAGCGGCATTGGCAAGGCCTTGGTCGTAGCCGCCGCCCGCACCGTGAATTGAGAGCAGCGGCGTGCCCGAACCCGTCTCGCCGTATTCGAGCGGTCCGACAGCTGTTGGTGCGACCTTGGCACCTTCCGAGATGGCGGCACGCGCCGCGGCGATATCTTGGGCATAGCGGTAAAAGACGAGGCCGCTGGCAGCGGCCACGAGGAGCAGCACCATGACAAGTGCGGTCTGGAGCCCGGTCATAGCGGCGTGATCACGGCGGAGAGCGGCCGCCGGAGTGAGCGCGGCATGGCTGGACCGCGTCCGAACCGGACAACAAGGTCCGGGCGCCTGTTGCCGAGGTCCAGTTCAGCGGCGAACTGCGGTCTCAATGTCGGGACCTCGACCGGCTGATTGATGAAGGCATGACGGATGTCACGGGCTGTCGCCTCGAGCGCGAAGCGCTGATAGGCGCGGCCGGCCGCGATCCACCCCGCCCTGTCGTCGGAGGCAGCAGCGAACACGGCGATGCCGGCCGAGGATCGGATTTGACGGCCGATTTTGGCAGCCTCGCCCTTCTCGGTCATCACCAGCGGCAACAACAGGCGGGCGACCCACGCTGGCAGGGACGGGTTGCCGCTTGCCCGGCTCGTCAGACCATCGCGATGGGCGAGCGCCATCCGGTCATCGAAACGGATCCAGGCCTTGAGTTCCGCCATGAAAGCCGGATCACGCATCTGCGCCGTGTTGCCCTCGACCACATGCCCGGCGATCGCGTCCATACGGCTGCGGTCAGTGATCAGCAGGCAAGTAACGCCCTCGTGGGTGCCGGCAGCCTCCAGGCTTGCCAGATCATCCGGGGCGATGGTCCGGCCATCATAGTCGGTTCGCGTGCACTGGCGGCTGACGATGGCATCGGCAAGCGGATTTGCCGCCGGCTGTCGGCGCTCTAGCGCCAACGTGATGGCACCGTCGTTCGAAGTATTGAGGGCGGGCGTCACGTCGAAACCGAGCACCGACGCAGCCTGGACGATGTTCTCGACCGCGCAGCCGAGCGAGGCAAAGAGATGATGGTCGTCAGGATCGACGGCCGGGCAGCGCCGGGTGAGATCTGGATGGATCGTGACCTCATGGTCAGCAAGCGAGAACCGCCAGGGCTGGGTGTTGTGGCTATTGGCGGCAAGAATGCCAGCGCGCACCAGCTCCCGAAGTCCGCCATCGGCCTCGAGAGGCCGCCAGACCTGACGGACGGCCTCATCGTAGGTCCGCGGTAACGCGCCTTCTCCTAAGTCTGCGACTATCGAACCGGAGGCCATGGTCACCCCTTCATCCGGGCGCCGGCTTCGTCAGCCCCGAACGTGCCGCCGCTTGGCTTTCAATGTAGGCCGTGCATTACGGGTGACCAGCTTAGCGATCCCTGTTTTGACGATGAGTGGTCCCTGTTCCGCGATAAGGCTTCCCTGATCCGCGCTTAAAATTCCCTGTTATTTTTGGGCCCAAACCTGGCGTAAGCCACTGGAACTGCGTCTAATTTCCGCATCTGGGCGGCAATTTCAAGCCCGGAAAGCGCAAAAATTCCCTGTTTTTCCGGATTTCGGGGCTTCTGAAGGGTATAGACCGCCTC
>CAZDNY010000187.1:0-6603 GCA_964506885.1 uncultured Hyphomicrobiaceae bacterium
GCGAACCCTCATCGGCGTCTTTCTGCTGACATACGCTGCCTACCAGCTCGCGTCGCCCGCGCATGGCCACATCGGCAACTGGGGTGGCAGGCAGGCCGACGCTGCCGTCGGCATCGCCGGCGGTTTCCTCGGCGGCTTTGCCGGCCTCTCCGGACCGCTGCCCCTCATCTGGCTTCGTCTGCGCGGAGGTGCAACCGACGCCCAGCGCGCGATCTATCAGCCCTTCAACGTGATCGTCTTGACGCTCGCTTGTGTCGGCATGGCCCTCACCGGCCAGCTCACCTTCGACGTTGCCAGCGTCGCCCTGATATGCCTGCCTGTAACGCTGCTTGGAGCATGGTTGGGCGCGCGCAGCTACCTCGGCGTCTCCCAGCAGACCTTTCAGCGCGTCGTGCTGTGCTTGCTGTTTGCGTCGGGTTTCATCCTGCTTGCACAAGCGGTCCGGTCATGAACCTGGCTCTATCCATTCATGACGTCGCGCACTGAAGCGACGATCTCGCCTGAGCGGGCATTACTCCAGTGGCAGGGGGAACTCCGCCTCGCCACGCGCCACACGTCCGATTGTCTCGCAATATTGGTCGTCCTGGAACAGATGGCGATAGGCATTGGCGGCGAAGCGCAGCGGGCTCATGCCCAGGTAGATCTCGTTGAACCGCCGGAAGTCCTTCGGCGTTTGCGCGGGGAAGCTCGACAGGAAGGCATCGCGCGTTTTTGCCGGCAGCGAAGCGACTTGGATCGCATAAGCCACGTACTCGTGCGCGGCCAGCGGAAGCCGGCGGCGCCCGACGAGCTCGCGGAAGATGGCATGCGTCACCTCGTGCACGATGAGACTGTCATAGACGTCACGCGTCGCCAGCTTGCGATAGATGCTCCGCGGCAGGATCAGCGTCTGCGTCACCTCAAAAGTCGAAATCTTTATTCGCCAGCGACTGGCATCGAACAGCGCAATGACCGGGAGGCCCAGAGGATGCGTCACGCGCGCCACGACCTCCAAGGTAAGCTCCCGCTCCTGCACCATCCCGCATTGCGCAAAAAACGCATGAGTCCACACGGACGGAGCGCAGATTGCTGCCAACGCAACCTCTGACTTGTTCGCCACGACGACGATCGGGGCGCCCGGGCATCGTAGTTCATCGGCAGCGGACGGTGTCGGAAGCAATGCAAGCGCGCAGATGACGGACCACACCACACTCCCGATCCGCAACGGCACGTCAACGCTCTCCCGATCTACGCATGCAAAGACTGACCCAATCGGGGGCTACTTGTCTATGAGCCGCGTCCCGCGCGCGTCATAAAAAGACTGATCCGACCGCGCACGCGTCACAAGAAGCTGTACGGATCGATATCGATCGACAATCTGAGATCGCCCTTGATCGGCGGTACCGACTCCATCCAGGCGCGGATGTAGCCTTGGATATCGAGATCGCGCGAAGCTTTCACCAGAAGCCTCCAGCGGTGCCGTCCGCGGACAATGGCAATCGGCGCTTCAGCCGGACCCAGAACCCTGATCTTTTCCGAAAACGGCGCACGCCGGGCGATGTCACGCGCCGCACTTTCCGCAAGTCCCTTCTCGCGCGCAGAAATGATCAGCGCCGCAAGCCGTCCATAGGGCGGCAGAAGCCCGCGCTGGCGGATATGGATTTCCTGCTCCAGGAAAGCCTCGCGGTCGCCCGATATGATCGCCTGCATCACCGGGTGCTCGGGATTGTAGGTCTGCACCAGTCCGCGTCCGCCGGTGAACGCGCGCCCGGCACGCCCCGTCACCTGATGCAGAAGCTGGAACGTGCGCTCGCCCGCGCGCGGATCGGCGCCTTGCGCCAGACCCAGATCGCCATCGACCACGCCGACCAGCGCCAGATCGGGAAAATGATGACCCTTTGCGACAATCTGCGTGCCGATGATGATGTCGGCTTCGCGGTTCTCGATGGACTTGATGACCTGCCGCATCTCGACGAGGCTCGGAATGAGATCGGACGACAGCAGCGCCACCCGTGCATTGCCAAACCGCTCGGCCACTTCCTCCGCCACGCGCTCCACACCCGGCCCGCACGCAACGAGCCCGCCTTCCTCGCCGCACTTCGGGCAGGTCTCCGGAACCGGCATCGTGAAGCCGCAATGATGACAGTTGAGCCGGTTGCGGAACCGATGCTCGACCAGCCACGCCGTGCATTGCGGACACTCGATTCTGTGGCCGCACGCGCGGCATAGCGTCAACGGTGCATAGCCGCGCCGGTTGAGGAACAGCAGCGCCTGCTGTTCCTTGGCCAGTGTTTCCTCCACCGCGCTGACCAGCGATGGCGCCAGCCAGTGCCCCTTCTCCGGCTGTTCGGCGCGCAGATCGATGCCCGTGATTTCCGGCAGCTCGGCGCCTGAATATCGTCCCGGCAGCACCACATGCCGGTATCGGCCCGTGCGTGCGTTGACGTGGCTCTCGATCGACGGCGTCGCTGACGCCAGCACCACGGGAAATCCGCCGAGCGATCCACGCACGACGCTCATGTCGCGCGCCTGATAATGCACGCGGTCGTCCTGCTTGTAGCCCTGATCGTGCTCTTCATCGACGATCACGAGCCCGAGGTCGGGATAAGGCAGGAACAGCGCCGAGCGCGCGCCGACGACCACACGGGCCTGCCCCTGTGCCACCCATTTCCAGATGCGGCCGCGGTCGTTCGAAGACAGCGCCGAATGCCATTCCACCGGCGCACCGCCGAACCGCGCTTCGAACCTGTTCATGAACTGGCTGGTGAGCGCGATCTCCGGCAGCATGATGAGCGCTTGCTTGCCCTGCTCCAGGGCCCGCGCGACCGCCTCGAAATAGACCTCGGTCTTGCCCGAGCCGGTGACACCATCGAGCACCGATACGGAGAAATTACGTGCATCGACCGCCGCGCGCAGCGTTTCCACCGCACACTCCTGATCCGGCGTGAAGGTGTTCGCCTTGTGACCAGGATCGAGCCGCGCCGGCTTACGCTCCGGGATCGCCACCTCGACCAGGTTGCCCGAAGCAACGAGACCGTCGACCACGCCGGTCGAGCAGCCGGCCTCCTGTGCCAGCGCCGACTTCACCCGGATGAGACCGTCGCAGGCAACGTCGAGGACGCGCTGCCGCGCCGGCGTCATCCGCGGCGGATCCCCCGCTTCCGCCACATAGCGCACGCCGAAACGCGGGCTGGAAGGCTCGAACACCGACTGCGCGCTCATCATCATGCGCACCACCATGCCGAGCGGCGACAGCGTGTAGCGCGCAATCCATTCGGCAAACCTCAGCGAGATCTCCGGCAACGGCGGCACATCGAGCAGACACTCGATCGCCTTCATCTTCTCCGGCTTGACCGGCTTGCCCTCGCCCACCGCCCGGTCCCAGACCACGCCGATGCGCCGTTGCGGGCCGAACGGCACCAGCACGAACGCACCTGGACGGATCGGTTCCGCCTCGTCCGCCCCGGCCGGCAGCCGGTAGTCGTAGGTCTGATCCAGCGCAACCGGCAGCAGCACGGGCACCGGAGCGGGCTCCGGCGGCCGTTCTTCATCCAACTGGTCTAGAAGACTTTCCAAAGGCCCCGCCGACGGACTAGAAGCTACTGCCAAACGAATCGATGCGAACGAGAGATAGCCTAGGCACGCACAAGCGGCGAGGACTGGGCAAGGAGCCAGGTGACATGAAATTCTTCGTTGATACGGCAGACGTCGCCGAAATCCGGGACCTGGCCGCCACCGGCCTTCTCGACGGCGTCACCACCAACCCCTCGTTGGTGGCCAAATCGGGCCGCGATTTCAAGGAAGTGATCGCAGAAATTTGCGCCATTGTGCCGGGCCCGGTATCCGCCGAAGTCACCGCCCTCGACGCCGACGGCATGGTCGCGGAAGGCCGCGAACTGGCCAAGATCGCCAAGAACGTGACGATCAAGGTGCCACTCACCCTGGAAGGCCTCAAAGCCTGCCGCACGCTGACCAGCGAAGGCACGCTCGTCAACGTCACGCTCTGCTTCTCGGCCAACCAGGCGCTGCTCGCCGCCAAGGCCGGCGCCACCTTCATCTCGCCTTTCATCGGCCGCCTCGACGACATCGGCCTCGACGGCATGATGCTGATCAAGGAGATCCGCCAGATCTACGACAACTACCCCGGCCTCTCCACCGAGATCCTGGCCGCCTCGATCCGCACCGTGAACCACGTCAAGGATGCCGCCTTGATCGGCGCGGACGTGGCCACCATCCCGCCCGGCATCATTCGCCAGCTCGTCAAGCACCCGCTGACCGACAAGGGCATCGAGAGCTTCATGGCGGACTGGGCCAAGACCAACCAGAAGATTCTGTGAGACGCCCTTGGCCGAGCCTTTCCGCTTCCCGCGACATGGGGAGCCGGTTGACCCGGCCTACATCGCATTGCTCGAACGCATCGAGCGCCATGCGATACTGCTCGATGCCCGCTACCGCATCCCCGGAACACGCATCTCGTTCGGACTTGATCCGCTGATCGGCATCATACCGATTGCCGGCGATATCGTTTCAGCGGCATGGAGCATCGGCCTGCTCACGGCAGCGCGCCAATTGGGCGCCCGTCCGGCACTCCTGCGCAAAATGGCGTTCCTGGTGGCCGCCGACTTCCTCATCGGTCTCGTACCGGTTGCCGGGCCCGTTGCCGATATCTTCTATCGCTCCAACATGCGCAACTTGAACCTGCTGCTGGCCGCGATCGCTCACGCCCGCTCACCCTCCGCGCCACCGTAACGAACGCGGCAATGGGCAACCTCGCATGCGCCGTTCTCGTCCTTGCCGATTGCAGATCGCTATCAAATTCTCCATAGCGCGCGCATGGATTTTGGCGGTCCTCGCGAACCGCCGAAACCCAACATGAAGCATGGCGGCCAAAATCCACTGCAGCCGCCTAGCGATCCGGGGGAAGGAACAGTGCAGCGGCCGAAGGAGGCGACCGGCCAAAGTTTGCTGCCACCCCCATGGCCCGCTGCTTGCCCACATTCTTTAGAAAATCTTCTTCCAATGTTCATCACCCATGTGGGGGATGACAAGACAATCCAAGATGTACCGGCGGCTCTCGATTGCCGGGCGGTGGCTGTCGTGGTGACACAGGCGATAACGTCCAGGATCGCGCCCACCACGCTCGGATCCGCTCTGGAGCATGTGGAGCAAAGTGTGAGCGGCCAGGCCGTAAACGACTTGCTCGAGGTCACGAGTATAGATCGCGCTCGCGTGTTCCAAGAACCATGACCACTGTCTAGAAGAAGCGCCCCAGCAGCAGCATCAGCTGCGGCAGCGACGAAACATCCGTTTTCGCGTAAATATTCTTCAAGTGGCTCTTGATCGTCTCGCGCGACACGCCAAGCTTCGCAGCCGCCTTGGCTGCGGTCGGCGACTCCGCAAGCGCTTCCATCACGCGACATTCCGCATCAGTCAACGCAAATGCCCTGGAGAAGGATCGTGCCGAACGGTTCGATGATCCCAGAGGAATACGCCGCACCAGTAGAATCACCACATTACGGCCGGGCCAACGCCCAGCTGCACCAGCGGGAACCGGCTCTAGCGTCAGCATCGCGTCCTGCCTCGCCCTGATCGTGAAAACGCTGCCCGGTTGGGTTGAGGCAAGGAAGCGTCTCAGGCACTCCTCGTCCTGCTCTGCGTTCCGCGCGGTCGAAACCAGCCGCCCGTTTCGCACACTGAGGCCATGACCCATCGCAAGCAACGCCAGAGCTTCGTTATCAGCTTCGATCAGCCGGCTGTTGCGATCGACCACCACGGTGGCTTCGATCCGCGGATTGGCGGCAAGCCTGAGATCTCTCAGCAGGCGAATGCGATCGGCGGTCAGCCGGAGTTGCCGAAACAATAGCGACTTAGCGATGTGCGGGCTTAGGAGATCGAGGGCGCGCTGATCCTCGGCCACGAACTCGGGCTGATGCGCCCTGCGATAAACGCTGGCAAAAGAAAACGCGTCACGCTCGCACTCAAGCGTCGTCAGGAGCGCCTTGTCGATCTTCTGAGGCTGGAGAATGTCGCGAATTCCAGGATCGCGTTCATATGTGCGCTTGTCGACGAACGATTCCAACGAGAACGCTTCCAGGATGGGTGCTCGCATCAACGCGGCCACACCGATGTTCGTTTCGGGTTCGCTGAACTTCTTGTAGTGCTCTTCGATCCGCGACTCGTCAAATCTCGCCGCAATCGCAATTGACGTCGGCGAACGCATGCTGCCTCTGTAGTCGATTCCAATGGCGGCATCGCCGAACAGCATGCTCAGCCTTTGCGCGATCTCCGGCCACATCGCATCATCAGCACTCGCATCATAAATTGCCGGAATGAGCCGTAGAACGGCATCGACGGAGAGCATCGTGTCTCCATGAAAAACAGCACGCGGAAAAGAAATTGACGTGGTGCCAGGAGTTTTGGCCGAAGCCTATCCGGCGTCAAGGGAACATTTGAAGAGAGACGAAACGGGATCGAGCCGGCAAAGAAGCGAATTAGCGTTCTATTGCACGTCGCTGGCGCGATTGCTCACTTCCGCCGTCACGGGGCAGACCCGCGGCAGATTGCGAAAATCGCGCGCCGGCACGTAGTTGCCTGTCGGCAGCCGACGCACTGGGGACGGGAACG
>CAZDNY010000188.1:0-6576 GCA_964506885.1 uncultured Hyphomicrobiaceae bacterium
CCGTCGTATCCAGCGAGATCGTGCAGCGGCTGACCACGGACCTCAAACAGAAGACCTTCGCGCACCTGATGCATGCGGACTTCGCGCGGTTGTCGCGCGATACGCCGGGGCGGTTGATGTCGCGGCTGACCAACGATGTGCAGTTCATCGAACAGGGGCTGATGGCCGGGCTCAACACGGCGGTCCGCGATACGCTATCGATTGCCGTGCTGGTCGGCACGATGCTCTACCTCGACTGGGCGATGTCGCTGATCGTGCTCGGCGTCTATCCGCTGGCGGCGGCGCCGATCATGATCATCTCAGAGCGGCTGCGGAAGGTCGCCAAGCGGACACAGAGCGAACTGGGGCAGATGACGGCGGAGTTGTCGGAAAAGCTCTCCGGCGCACGCTTGATCAAGACTTATCGGCTCGAAGATTACGCCTCCGACAGGGTCAATGCTTCATTCGAGGAAGTCTTCCGGCTCAAGATGAAGGCGATCCGCACACGGGCACGGCTCGACCCGATGCTGGAGGCGTTAGGCGGGCTGGCGGTCGCCGGCGTGATTGCGTTTGCTTACTGGCGCATTGCCAGCGGCATATCGACGGTCGGCGACTTCATGGGTTTCGTCACCGCGCTGTTGATGGCCTCACAGCCGATCCGCGCAATCGGCAACCTGACGGGCCGCGTACAGGAAGCGCTTGCGGCACTCGAGAACATCTACGGCATTCTCGACGAAAAGCCGAAGATCGTCGACCTGCCGGGCGCGCCCGCCCTCAAAGTCAGTGCCGGGCAGATCGCATTCCAGGACGTGTCGTTCAGCTATGGCGAAGGCGCGGCCGAGCATGCCGTGCGCGACATCACTCTCAGCATCCCCGGTGGGACCACGGTGGCGTTCGTCGGGCGCTCGGGGGCAGGCAAGTCGACTTTGCTCAATCTCGTACCGCGGCTTTTCGACGTCACCAGCGGTACAATCGCGATCGACGGACAAACGATCGATCAGGTCAGTCTGACCTCGCTGCGCAACGCGATTGCCATCGTCAGCCAGGACGTCACCTTGTTCGACGATACGATCCGCGCCAACATCGCCCTGGGACGGCTGGATGCCAGCGCAGACGACATCACCGCTGCCGCGCAAGCCGCCAACGCCCACGAATTCATTCTGGCGCAACCGGGTGGCTACGAGACGCAGATCGGCGACCGGGGCTTGAGGCTTTCGGGCGGCCAGCGGCAACGGCTGGCGCTGGCGCGCGCGATTTTGAAGGATGCTCCCATCCTGTTGCTCGACGAAGCAACGAGCGCCCTCGACACGCATTCGGAAAAACTGGTGCACGCGGCGCTCGACCGCTTCACGACAGGGCGCACCACACTGGTGATCGCGCACCGCCTTTCGACGGTCCAGAATGCAGATCTCATCTGTGTCATGGAGCAGGGCCGCATCGTGGAGACGGGCAAGCATGGCGACCTGGTGGCGCGGGGCGGCATCTATGCCGAACTGGTGCGCTCGCAACTGCTGGCCGACGAGTAGACCTGACGTTTCGTGCAGGCAAAGGTGATGGCCGTGGCAGCAAGGCAGCGCCCAGCAAATCTTGAAGCGAAAGCGATGGCTTCGCTGCAGCTAGAGGCTGGCGCTATTCGCGCTTGAGTATGGAGTTGACCAGCCGGTTGGCCCAGCCCTTGGCGCGGAACGTGTGCTTGACCTCGTCGGGGTCGTACACGGTCTCGACCCATTCCATGAACGGCATCGCGTGGGCCGCATTGTCGGCCAGATAGCGCTCGAAGAAATAATCGAGAACGCCCGTTTCGGCCTGAGCAATGTGACCATATTTGAGCGAGAGTTGGTGCCTGGCGCGCTCGATCGGTTCGCCTTCACGGAAGTGGAGGAACAACACACTCATGAGGCCGGCGCGGTCGGCGCCGGACTTGCAATGCATGAGAATTGGATATTCGACCGTTTCGAACAGCGCCTTCGCGCCCTTGATCTCGGCGACCGAGGGGGCCGCGCGCGAACGGACCTGATAATTCACCAGCTTGAGGCCGTAGCGGGCGCAAGCCTCCTGCTCGAGTGCATAGCTGGAACAGTCACGCGGGCCACGCAGGTTGACGATCGTGCGCACGCCATCGCGCGCGAAGCGACGGATATCGCCCGGCGAGGGCTGGGCGGCGCGCCAGGCATCGGCGGCGATTCGGTGCCGATTGAGATAAAGGAACCGGAAAACGCCATGATCGACCAGCATCAGTTCGAGATAAGATGCAGGGCGACCGAACCGGGAGCGCGCCCAGTCCGGCGCGTTTTCCACGAGCGCCTGCCTCATCTTTTCCGTGCGGCGCCGCAGCGCGCGGCGCGTCTGCTTCAAGAGCGTTGCCATCAGGCCCTATCCAGCCGACATTGCCTCGCATGCTCGAATGCAGCACCCGTCCACCACTTCGGCCGCCTGCTATGCTCGGGATAATTGCTTTCGCTAATTAAGCGCTATAGGAACCATGCGCAAGGCATTCTCCCGCCTTCTCCACGCTCCCATCGCGGACAGCCGAGGCGCCTTCGTGGCATGGCACGAATATCACTGAAATCTTTGAAGATTCCGGCCGCGACGGGGCGCACGATCGCAGGCCTGATCCGGCGCGTGGAACGGACATCCAAAAAGGTCTTCGAGCCGCCGGATCTGACCGAACGGCTTTATGGCGAGCACCCGGCGATCATCGCCTTCTGGCATGGCCAGTTCATGATGGTTTCCGTGCTGAATACGCATAATGTACCGGTCAAGGCGATGGTGGCGCGGCACGGCGATGCCGAGCTGATCGGAAAAGCCCTTTCGGAGCTTGGTGTGGAGTTGATCCGCGGCGCGGGTGCGGGGGGGCGGCCCAAGGATCGCGGCGGCGCGCAGGCGCTGCGTCAGGCCATGAAAGCGCTCTCTGGTGGCGCATCGGTTTGCATGACAGCCGACGTGCCCCCTGGACCAGCGCGCCGGGCCGGCGCCGGCATCATCACGCTCGCGCGTCTGTCGGGCCGGCCGATCTTTCCTGTCGCCCTGGCAACCTCCCGGTTCATTGCGCTGGATACCTGGAGCCGGATGACGATCAATCTTCCGCACTCGAAGTTGGCGGCGACCGCCGGGGGTGCGATCCGCGTGCCACGCGATGCGACACCGGAAGAGTTGGAACGACTGCGCGCGAAGCTGGAAGACGAGCTCAACGCGGCAACGCGCCGGGCCTACGACCTCGCCGGTGCGGATGTGGCGCGTATCACGCCACCGGGCTCGCTCGATCCCGATTCCCCGCTGCCCAAGCCCGGGCTGCGGCTCAAAGCCTATCGTGCATTGTCGCGGGCGATGGAGCCGGTGGTTCCGCTCTGGCTGATGTTGCGCACCCGGCAGGGCAAGGAAGTGGCGGCGCGGCGCCCGGAGCGCTTCGGCATCGCCTCGATGGCGCGGCCGTCGGGACGGCTGGTGTGGGTCCATGCGGCCAGCGTCGGCGAAACCAATGCGGCCCTTCCGGTGATCGCAGCGTTGCGCGAAGCGCGCGCGGACCTCAGCTTCCTGCTGACAACGGGAACGCGCACGTCGGCAGCGCTGGCTGCGGCGCGTCTGGGACCGCGCGGCGTGCACCAGTTCGTACCGCTTGACTCTGCGAAGTATGCGCGCCGCTTCCTCGATCATTGGAAGCCCGATCTCGCCGTGTTCACGGAATCGGAAATCTGGCCGAACCTCATTCTGGAAACCGCTGAGCGCAAAATTCCGCTGGCGCTCATCAACGCGCGCATGTCAGGCCGCAGCTTCAAGCGCTGGCGCCGCAACGCCAGCATGGCAGCAATGCTGTTCAGCCGGTTTTCCGTCGTGCTGGCCCAGAACCAACGCCTGGCGCGCTCGTTCACGCTGCTCGGCGCCCGGCGGGCAATCGTCAGCGGCAATCTCAAGATCGATTCTCCGCCGCCGCCGGTGGATGCGCGAGAGCTGGAACGGCTGCGCGCGGCGACCGGGCAAAGGCCGGTGTTTCTTGCCGCCAGCACGCACCCGGGCGAGGACGAGCAGATCGCCGCGGCGCATAAGATCATCGCCGAGCGGCATCCCTCGCTGCTGACGATCATCGTACCGCGCCATCCCGAACGCGGGGCTGCGATAGCGGAGATGCTCAACACTCAGGGGCTGACGCCCTGCCGACGCGCGGATGGCGCGATGCCAGATGCAACGACGCGCGTCTATATCGCTGACACCATCGGCGAACTGGGTACGTTCTATGCGCTGGCACCGGTCGCGTTCATCGGTGGATCGCTGATTGCGCACGGCGGGCAAAACCCGATCGAAGCGGCACGGCACGGCGCTGCGATCGTGACCGGACCGCATACACAGAACTTCACCGACAGTTATCGTGCTCTGACGCAGCACGGGGGTGCGCGCCTCGTCAACACGCCAGCGGAACTGGCCGCCGTGGTCGATGATTTGCTCAGTGATCCAGAAGCCCTTGCGCGGATGACGCAGGGAGCGGATGCCGCTCTCGAGGGGCTGTCGGGCGCGCTGGCGCTGACAACCGAAGCGCTGCTGGCGCTGCTACCCCAACCCAGCGAGATGGCCCGTGCCTCTTGATGAGCCATCGTGGTGGTATGGTCCGGAAAACGCACGCCTGGTGCGCCTGCTGGCGCCACTGGAACGCCTCTACGGCCATCTTGCAACACGCCGCCTGCGCAAGGTGCAGCCCTATCGCTCGCGCCTGCCGGTGATCTGCGTCGGCAATTTCACGGCGGGAGGGACGGGCAAGACTCCACTCTCCCTTCACCTTGCCGCACGTCTTAGCGCAATGGGCGAGCGCCCGGTGTTCCTGACGCGCGGATACGGTGGGCGGCATACGGGACCGCACTGGGTCGATCCGGAACGCGACACGGCGCGCGATGTCGGTGACGAGCCGCTGCTGCTGGCGCGCGCGGCGCCAACGCTGATCTCACGCGACCGGCGCGCGGGTGCAATCGCGATCGAGACGGCGGCTGACGCGGGCAGCGTGATCATCATGGATGACGGCCTGCAAAACCCGTCCCTGGCAAAGGACCTGACGTTTGCCCTGATCGATGCTCGGCGAGGCCTCGGCAACGGGCATGTCATTCCGGCCGGCCCGTTGCGCGCCCCGCTCGACATGCAGTTGGAACTGACCGACGCGATCGTGGTGAACGCGCCGCCGGTGCAGAAGGGATCCGCACCCGAGAGAGCCGACACGGCAGCCGGCCGGCTCGAGGCGGTGCGGCGCACGTTTCCCGGGCCGGTGCTGGCGACACGCGCGCAGGCCTCTGGCGCGATCACCTGGATCGGCGAGCGGCCGCTTGTCGCGTTCGCCGGCATTGCCAATCCCGCGCGCTTTTTCGCGCTCATCGAACAGTGCGGCGGACAGATCGCAGAGCGCCACTCGTTCAAGGACCATCACGCCTACAGCGCGGATGACGCACGGCGGCTGATGGAACGTGCACGCGCACTCGGGGCGACACTGGTGACGACCGAGAAGGACCATGTGCGACTTGCCTCTGGCAAACAGCAGGCAAAGGGCGCGACCACAGTCGCCATGATTCGGGAGGGCGGGGAGGAACTTGGCGAACTGGCACGACTTGCCATGACCCTGCCGATCAGGATCGTCGCCGATGCCGGTGACGGCGAGCGCATCGATGCGCTGTTGGCCGGCGTGCTGGCGACCGGTGGCTATCGCTCGGGCGTGGTGATGCGCTGAGGCAAGACCATACTGGCACGCTGAATGCCAAGTTCACCGCCTTGGCACGCGCAGCACGGCACGGGCCGGGAGCGCGTCAGGATTGCTCGCGGCGCACGCTCTTGTAGCGATTGAAGGAAATTTCCGCGGTGGCGTAGGCTTCCTGGAGCTCGACGCTCCAATAGCGCAGCTCGGGGAGCGGAATGGTCTGGCCGGTGACCGCGCAACGGACGAAATCGCCCTGCTCGATCACCTGGAACTCGCCATCCAGGTAGCGCACCTTGGCCTCGCCCTTGAGGCCGAAAATCTTGTCGAAGCGATTCATCGCGTGCCGACACTCCATTTATTCCCGCCCGAGTTAGCGCAATGTGGCTCCGACCGCAAACAAAAGCGGAATTGCCGCCGAAATTGCCCGAGGGCTGCCAATTATTGCAACCGCGTTAACCGACATTCGTCGTCGGGGCCGGTGCAGACGCCGCCAGCGCTCTTGGTTCAGAACAGCGAACCCTGGCCCGTGTCGCGATGGCGGCGCGGCGCGCGCTCTGCCGGCTTGGGCGCGCTGGCGGTGCGGGGAGCAGCCTGATCGACGCCACGCCCTGATCTGCCGGTGTTTTTGGCCGCGCCCGACGATGATGCGCTGCCTGGTGTGCCGCGGTCACCGTGCGGGGCGCCGGCGGTTGCGGCGATGACGCCATCCGCGAACTCGATGGCCAGCCCCTGGCCAGCGGCAATGCCTTCGCGGCGGCGCAGCATCTGACCTGCTTCGTCGCGCACCAGAGCAAAACCGCGTCCCAGCACGCTCTGGTAGCTGAGGCTGCGGGCAAGCGTGGCCAGACCGTCGAGCTTACGCCGCTCCGCCTTGACGGAGGTCGCGAACGCGCGCGCCGCACGCAGGGAAAACGCATCCAGGCGCTCGC
>CAZDNY010000189.1:0-6558 GCA_964506885.1 uncultured Hyphomicrobiaceae bacterium
CGCAATCTCAAGATGCTCCTGGCCTTGGCGCTGGCAATCATAGTCGCACCTGCCGCAGCGTTTGCGGCCGAGGGTGTCGGCGGTGCTGTCGACCCGTTCTTCTACCTGCTGATGGTGTTCGTGATGGCGATCTTCGTCGGCTACTACGTGGTGTGGTCGGTGACGCCGGCGCTGCACACGCCCCTGATGAGCGTCACCAACGCGATCTCATCGGTGATCGTCGTCGGCGCCCTGCTGGCGGTCGGCGTGAAAGGCGTGGCATCGGGAGGGACGGCTGCCAAGATCTTCGGCTTCCTCGCCCTGGTGATGGCGTCCGTCAACATCTTCGGCGGCTTCCTCGTCACCCAACGCATGCTCGCCATGTACAAGAAGAAAGAGAAGAAGTGACGACGCCCTCGCTGTCGACCTTCGCGCCTGCCCCAAGCAAGTCCTGCGAATTTTTCCCGCTGATCGCGCGCCCGCCGAAACTAGGAACCTGATATGAGCGCCAATCTCGTAGCCATCCTTTATCTCGTGTCCGGGATCCTGTTCATCCTCGCGCTGCGGGGACTGTCACACCCCGAAACGTCGCGCCAGGGGAACATGTTCGGCATGATCGGCATGGGCATCGCCGTGCTGACGACGCTGGGTGTTGCCTCTCCGATGTCGTTGGGCACCTGGGTGCTGATCATCCTCGGAATGGGCACCGGCGGCGGTATCGGCGCTTACACCGCCAAGAAAATCCCGATGACCTCGATGCCTGAGCTGGTGGCGGCGTTCCACTCGCTGGTCGGCATGGCGGCCGTGATGGTGGCGGCGGCGGCACTTTATGCGCCGGAAGCCTTCGGCATCGGTACGCCGGGTGCCATCAACGGCGGCAGCCTCATCGAGATGAGCCTGGGCGTGGCGATCGGCGCCATCACGTTCACGGGCTCGGTGATCGCGTTCGCGAAGCTGTCGGGCAAGATGTCGGGCAAGCCGATCATCCTGCCAATGCGCCATCTCATCAATGGCGGCCTGGGTGTGTTCCTGCTGCTGCTGATCTACTGGTTCTACCAGTCGGGCGGCTCGGCAGGGCTGTTCTGGCTGATCACGCTCGTGTCGCTCGCGCTGGGCGTTTTGCTTATCATTCCGATCGGCGGCGCGGACATGCCGGTGGTCGTGTCGATGCTCAATTCGTACTCGGGCTGGGCGGCGGCCGGCATCGGCTTCACGCTGGGCAACATTGCGCTCATCATCACCGGCGCGCTGGTGGGTTCGTCGGGCGCGATCCTGTCCTACATCATGTGCAAGGGCATGAACCGCGCGTTCCTGTCGGTGATCGCTGGCGGCTTCGGCGGCGAGACGGCGGCGGCCGGCGGTGGCGATGGCGAACAGAAGCCGGTCAAGATCGGCGCTGCGGACGACGCTGCCTATCTGCTGAAGAACGCGCAGAAGGTGATCATCGTGCCGGGCTACGGCATGGCGGTAGCGCAGGCCCAACACGCGCTGCGCGAGATGGCCGATGCTCTCAAGAAAGAGGGCATCGAGGTCAAGTACGCGATCCATCCGGTGGCGGGACGTATGCCGGGCCACATGAACGTGCTGCTGGCGGAAGCGAACGTGCCCTACGACGAGGTGTTCGAGCTGGAAGACATCAACTCGGAGTTCTCCCAGGCGGATGCGGTCTACGTGATCGGCGCCAACGACGTGGTCAATCCGGCCGCCGAGGACGATCCTTCATCGCCGATCTACGGCATGCCTGTTCTCCAGGTGTGGAAGGCGGCGACGGTGCTGTTCAACAAGCGCTCGCTGGCATCGGGTTATGCCGGCATCGACAACCCGGTCTTCTATCGCGACAACACCGTGATGGTGTTGGGCGACGCCAAGAAGATGACCGAGGACATCGCCAAGGCGCTGCACGACTGATCCATCTAACGAGCCACAGAACAGAGCCCCGGAGCCTTTATGGTTCCGGGGCTTTTCGTTGCTGCACTGGCCATCGAGCAGCGGGCCAAGTTGCGCCCGGCGATCGTGCAGCATGTCTCGATGGGCTGGCTGGTCTGTTTAACGCAGGCGGGCGGCATTTCGGGACACTTCCCGGGGGCGTGACGGTTGCAGCGTTTTGGATTGCCATGCGCCAAGCCAACAAAAGAAGGGCCGCACGAACATCGTGCGGCCCTTGTCGATTGCCAATGCGCTTGGCTGGTGGTGCGTCAGAAGGGGATACGCACGCCAGCGGTCACTGCATGGAACTGGACGTCGAAATTGAGCGGCTCGACCGGGATGCCGTTGCCGACGTCGGCACGGCGTCCGCCCTGTGCTTCGCCAGCATCGACGTAGCGGTAGGTCACATCGAGAAATGCCTGGCGTCCGAACATTGAGGACATGTCGATGCTTGCACCGCCACCGATGGCCCACGCGAAGCTCGTTTCGGTGTCGCCTTGGAAGCGGCGTACGGGCTGAGGCGCCGTCGGATTAACGCGAGTCCAGGTGTCCATGTCGTTCCATGCAACACCGGCGGCGACCGTGACAAACGGGCGGATCGCCCCGCTATGATAGCCCATCAGGGCAAGCGGCTCGATAAACAGGTTGGCGAGCAGCAGGTAGGTATCGACCGACGTCGAAACACTTGCCTGGCCGCATGCAGGTGTGTTGCCCTGACCGCCAGGGATGCGGCAGCCGTCGAAGTCCTGGCCGAAGTTGGCGCTGAAAGAAATGTCGCCGCGCACGCCCGGCATGAGGTTGCGCCCGACCGCCAAGCCTCCGTAGAACGAAGTGTCGTCATCGAAAGCCCAATTGCCGCGCTCGCCTCCTGGAGACACCCATGTGCCGGTGTCGGTGTCGGACCAAGCGATGCCTGCTTCAAGGCGGAAATAGTGCGGTGATACCGGCGCTGCAATCGGCTCGTCCTTCAGACTTTCGGCCGCTGCCGGTGTGGTGGAAACGATCGCGATCGCAACCGCAGCTGCAAGCGCTTTGGATATTTCAAATTTCATGGAACGCTCCCGAGCGTTTTTCTATTTCGTTCGGACTCAGAGAAACACGTCATCATCTAAAGACGCGAACTCGAGCAATTCAACTCGGCGCGGGATGTGGTGCCTGATGGACATCAGGCGTTGCCAGAGTCGCAGAATGTCGGCGCAATATTGCAACCCGTGTGCCGAAAATTCGCAATCTGAAGCACCCGGCCAGCGCCTGGCGAGCACGGACATTCGCTCACCATATTCAAGCGGTCTCGTTCCTTCGAGATGCGGTTTCGAGCGTGGCTGCGTCGCTCGATGATCTGCTGCGCGAGAGCGCTGCGTAGTCCGTGAGCAGGATATGGATCGGTTTGTGATGAGACGGCGTTTACGGTTGCTTTTGGCGGTGGGCGCCGTGGTGGGCGTGTTGGGCTACGCCGGCGTTGCTGCGGCCATGTACACGATGCAGCGCGATCTGCTCTTCAACACGCGCGATACGGGCGACCTCGCCAAACCGGGGACGCTGGCGATCAAGGGCGGTGAGCGCGTCGTCATTCCGACGCCGGATGGCGAGCGGCTGGCGGGCTGGTATCTCGCACCGCACAAGGGTCAGCCGGTGTTCCTGTTTCTGCATGGGAAGGGCGGCGGGCTGGAACGCAAGACATGGCGCTGGAAACGTATCGCCGAGCACGGTGCCGGCGTTCTGGCGATTTCGTATCGCGGCTATCCAGGCTCGACGGGGACGCCGAGCGAGCGCGGCCTGATGGTCGATGGACGAGCGGCCTACGACTGGCTGCTGGCGCGGGGTTTTCAGCCGCGCGATATCGTTTTGCACGGACTTTCGCTGGGGACGGGCGTTGCGGTTCACCTGGCGACACAAGTGCCGGCGAAGGCGCTGGTGCTCGAGGCACCCTATACGGCGGTCGTCGACATTGCGGCGGAACGATTTCCCTGGCTGCCGGTTGCATGGCTGATGCACGACCAATTCGTGACGCGCGAGCGGATTGGCATGGTGAGGATCCCGATCCTGATGGCACACGGCACGCACGATACCGTCATTCCCTATTCACACGTCGAACGGCTTTTCGCGCTGGCACCGGGTCGGAAGGTTCTGGCGCGCATGAACGGGGCGGATCATTCCACCCTGGTGCGCGACGGGCTTTACGAGCGCCACATCTGGCCTTTTCTGGCGCGACTGTGATGTGCTTACCGACCCTGCCGGCTTCTGGTGGTGCGCGCCTGCGGGCATCGCGCCTGGATAACGTCACTTTTAGTGCTCTGGTGCGCCGGCAGGGCTCATGTGGCCGGGGCGAGCCGGCATCGGGGCCGGTGGCGTTGACAGATCCGGGCAGTTCAGCGGAAGCTGATCTGGATCACTCCAGGCAACGGAGGTGAGACGGGCGTGATGCGCCAGACAGCATACGTGATGAGCCTGCTGCTCGCGGTGACCGCGGGCGCGGCGCATGCGCGCGACAGCCAGCCTGCCGGTCAGGAGGCGGAGGAGCCGCGCGGGCGCACGCTGATCGCGGGCCGTGCGGTGAGCTGCAAGGACATCCGGGGCGTCGCGGTGACGACGATGCAGGTTGCCAATCTCGGCGACGTGGGCCGCGCGGGCGTCATCAACCGCGTGCCCATCATTGCCATCGATCCCGATATCATCGGGCGGCTGCCGGACAAGCTACAGCTTTTCTTCTATCAGCACGAGCGCGCGCACCATGTGCTGGGCCACTGGTTCCAGATGAGCTTGAGCATGGAGACCGACGCCGACTGCTGGGCTATTCGCCACGGTCGTGACAACGGCATTTTCAGCCGCGACGATGTGATGAGCTTTGCGCCGTTCCTGGCCAAGAGCGGGGGCTCGCCGTTCGGTCACCTGCCGGGGCCGGCACGTGCGAAAAACCTGCTCAAGTGTTTCGATGAGGAATGAGAGCGCAGCACGCGGCGCGCGGCGACGCGATCGCCGCGTCCAAATCATTCGGTTGGCGGCGGGCGAACGCCTGTCCGGCCACCAGTTGCGACAAGGTGCGTGCAGTCGATGAACATCATTTCCGTGCTGTTTGGCATCATTGTCGTTCTTGTCGCGATCGCGATTCTGGCTGGGTCGGCACTGCAGCAGTTCCTGATCTATCACCCTGCAAAGGAGCGCGTTTCCCCGGCGGAAGCGGGGCTGGAAAACGTGCAAGAGCGCGAGATCCCCACGCCTGACGGGATCGACGTGCTGGCGTGGTGGTCGCCGCCTGCAGCGGGGCGGCCGAGTGTGCTTTATTTCCATGGCAATGCCGGATCGCGGGTCGACCGGGCGGGGCGTCTCCGGCGTTTCCAGGAGCGCGGCATCGGCATCTTCATGATGACCTATCGCGGCTACGGCGGCTCGATGGGCAAGCCGACCGAACGCGACAACGTCGCGGACGGCAAGCGGGCCTTCGATGCGCTGGTCAAGGAGGGCGTGGAGCCCGACCGGATCTTCATCTTCGGGGAATCGCTGGGGACGGGTGTGGCCGTGCAGGTGGCGGCCGCAAAGCCTGCTGCGGGGCTGATCCTCGATTCCCCCTATCCGTCGCTGCTCGACCTGGCACATCTGCATTATCCCTATCTGCCGGCCGACTGGTTCTTGCGCGACCGCTACGAGACACGGGCGCACATCGCGAAGATCGATGTGCCCTTGCTGGTGGTGCATGGCGAGGCCGATGCGGTCATTCCGCTGGAGATGGGACGCAAGGTGTTCGAACTGGCGCCGGGGCCGAAGACGTTCTTGAAATTCGGCGGCGGTCATCTCGACCACGATGCGCGTGGCTCGTTTGCTCAGATCATCGATTGGATCGAGCGGGGTGCTGCGAAGAGCGGCGAGAACCGGCCTGTGGAGTTGGGCAGTCCGGAGGGCCCGTCGGCTACGGGGCGTTGAGCGGCGGGGCTTGCCGAGGGCGGCGCTCCATTTCTAATTCCCAGGCCATTGCGCACGCAAAAAGCCCGGTCCGGTGTGCCGGATCGGGCTTAGCGTATCGATGTTTTGAGCCCCCGTTTGCAGGCGCTGCGTCGTGGCCGCGCCAGCCCCGGGTCCGCGGCCGCGGCCGCCCGACTTGGAGGGTAGCAGGCCTTCGCGCTGGGCGCGCTTGCGGGCCAGCTTGCGGGCGCGGCGGACGGCTTCCGCCTGCTCGCGGGCCTTCTTCTCGGAGGGCTTTTCGTAATAGTTCCGGAGCTTCATCTCGCGGAAAATACCCTCGCGCTGCATCTTCTTCTTGAGCGCCTTGAGGGCCTGATCGACGTTGTTGTCGCGAACGAGAACCTGCACGCGTGCCTATCCTTTGGTGCTGGTTGATGCCAATTTTCTGGTTTTCCGCGGTGTCGCGCGGAGAGCCGGGTTGCAAAAACACCAGACGCGCCCTGGCACTTGACCGGGGCGTCCCGTGTTTCAAATCTGCGGGGTGTTTATCAAAGTCGGGTGCTGTTGTCCACTGACCGGCCCAAAAAGGCGCGCGAGTGCGGCGCTCAGTCCCCGGTTTTCGGGCTGATCCGGGTGATATGGCCCATTTTCCGGCCCGGGCGCGGGTCGTTCTTGCCGTAGAGGTGGAGGCCGGCGGAGGCCTCAGCGGCCAGCGCGGTCCAGGCGTTCACGTCGTCGCCGATCAGGTTGGTCATG
>CAZDNY010000190.1:0-6531 GCA_964506885.1 uncultured Hyphomicrobiaceae bacterium
CGATCTGGTGATAGAAGGCCTCCTTGCCGATAGCGACCGTGGCTTGCGACTTGGCGACGATACGGCGGGCATAGCCGAGTGCTTCGGTCATCACCGCGTCCTTCGCCACCGCCTTGTTGACCAGCCCATAATCCGCAGCCTCGGCGGCAGAAATCATCTCGCCCAGCAGAAGCATTTCCATGGCGCGCTTGCGCGGCACGTTCCGCGACAGCGCGACCATGGGGGTGGAACAGAACAGACCAATGTTGACACCGGGCGTGCAGAATTTAGCGGTATCGGCGGCCACCGCCAGATCGCATGAGGCGACGAGTTGACAGCCGGCTGCCGTGGCGGTCTCCTCGACGGCGGCGATGACCGGCTTGGGGCATTTGATGATGGACTGCATCAACCGGGCGCAGCGGTCCATGGTCTGGCGGAAGAACGCGCGGCCGCCGTCGGGATCGGCGCGATGGGCCGTCAGCTCCTTCAGATCGTGACCCGCACAAAAGGCAGGACCGTTGGCGGCGAGGACGATGGCGCCCGTATCGGCATCCTCTGCGAGCATCTCTATCGCAACCTGCAGGGCCGCCATCATGCCAAGCGAGAGTGCGTTGCGGCTTGCCGGCCGGTCGAGTGTGACGACAGCGATCCCAGGCTCGGGATGCGATACACTGGCGGGCGCCGAGCCTGCTGCGACCTGCGATGACGTGTGCATGAAATCTCCCCTGCGGCTTGCTGCTGCCCATGCCCGATATGCGAAACGGCGGCTCGCCTGTTCGCAGCCGCCGTTACAAGAGATACTCGAACCCATCACGCAATTGCGCCGTGCATGACATGCGCGATGCGTGCATCTGCGCTCAGGTCAAATCGACCTATTGCATGGCAGCTTCGATCTCGGCGCGGTACTTCTTGACGATCTCGATATTCTCAGCGTGCACGATCGGCGGCGTCGTCTTGATGGCCTCGCTGAGTTCCTCGATGAGCAACTTCTTTTCGTCGGCCGGAATGTCCTTGTCGGCCTCGATATCGGCCAGCTCTTTCTGCATCGCCTCCTTGGGATCTGTAAACGCGCCTGTCTCGGGGTCTAGCCCCGCCATCACCGTAGAGACCGAGGCTGCGACGTCGTCGAGTTCCTGGAAGCTTGCGAAGCCGTGCTTCTTGGCGACTTCTTCCAGTTCGTTCTGGAGCGCGTCGTCAGGCTTGTCGCCGGCCTGCTCGAGCTTGGCGGAAATGTCTGCCAGGTCCTTTTGCGCGGAGATGAAGCCTTTGACCAGTTCCTCGGTCAATTTAATCTCGTTGTATTCGGGGCTCGCCTCTTGAGCGCGCAGGGGTGCAACGCTGACGACAGCCGCGAGAACAAGCGCCAGTAGGGGGGTATAGACGTGCCGACCGATCAAACGCATTGCGCGTTCCTTCCTGTTGCTGTTGCCGAGCGATAAACTCACAATTCAAGCCACGTAATGAGAGAAGTGGGACCGGATTAAGATGACCCAGACCACACCTGCCGGTTGCCGCCTGACGCTGGAAGAGGTCAGCGCGCTCATGAGGCTGCATTTTCCCCAAGTTGGCGACGGCGGCAAGTTGATCTTGATCGACACGGTGAGCGACGGTGAGGCCAGGTTGCGGCTGCCCGAAAGCACGGATCACCTGAGGCCGGGCGGCACTGTCTCGGGACCAGCCATGGTGATGCTGGCGGATGTGGCCGTTTATGTTGCCATTCTCGCCACGCTGGGAGCCGACGCGTTGCAGGCGGTGACGACGTCCCTCAACATCAATTTCCTGAAGCGACCGGCGCCGGCGGAACTCGTCGCTGAGGCCAAGTTGCTGAAGGTCGGTCGACGGCTGGTGGTCGGCGAGGTGGCGATCAGCGCTGCGGGCGATGAGACGCTGCTGGCCCACGCCACCACAACATATGCCCTGCCGGCTAGGTGAGGTGACACGCAACCACATTTGCGGTATTATTTTACCGCTTTTGTAGGCTCCTGATATTCCGCTGTTTTTTCTGGATTTGCAAAAATCCGTTTGACACAACCCTGCGACCTGCGTACTCACGCCAGCATTCCGGTTGCCCGTTGCGGCGCCGGTATCCGACGCAATTCATCCCGACAGACGGACGGCGCGGCCCTGGTCCCTACACGGCCCCATAACGGGGCCTGCCGGGAAGCGCGCTTTTCGCCAGGAGCAGACCACATGAAGACCTACGTCGCAAAGCCCGGCGAGGTGGACAAGAAGTGGATCGTGATTGACGCCGACGGTCTCGTCGTCGGCCGGCTCGCGGCCCTCATCGCCACCCGCCTCAAGGGCAAGCACCGCGCCATCTACACGCCGCATGTCGACTGCGGCGACAACATCATCGTCGTGAACGCCGACAAGGTCGTTTTCACCGGTAACAAGTACGACGACAAGCAGTACCACTGGCATACGGGCTATCCGGGCGGCATCAAGACCCGGACGCCGCGCCAGATCATCGAGGGCAAGTTCCCCGAGCGTGTGATCGAAAAGGCCGTGGAGCGCATGCTCAAGCGCGGTCCCCTGCAGCGCAAGCTGATGCGCAATCTCAAGGTCTACAAGGGCCCGGACCACCCGCACACGGCGCAGAACCCGACCAAGCTCGATGTCGCCAAGATGAACCCCAAGAATACGAGGGCCTAAAGGATCATGTCGAACGAGACCAAGACACTCGAGGACCTCGGCGGGCTGAAGGACGAAACCCAAGCGGCGCCGGTCCATGTGCAAAAGCTCGATGCGCACGGGCGCGCCTATGCCACGGGCAAGCGCAAGGACGCCGTCGCCCGCGTCTGGCTGAAACCCGGGCGTGGCCAGATCACCGTCAACGACAAGGACTACACGGTCTACTTCGGCCGCCCGGTCCTGCAGATGCTGCTGATGCAGCCTATCAAGGCTGCCAATCGTGCCGACCAGTACGACATCAACGTCACCGTTGCCGGTGGCGGTCTGTCGGGTCAGGCCGGCGCCGTCCGCCACGGCATTTCAAAGGCGTTGACGTACTTCGAGCCGGAGCTGCGGCCGGTGCTCAAGCGGGGTGGCTTCCTGACCCGCGATAGCCGTACCGTCGAGCGCAAGAAGTACGGCAAGGCCAAGGCCCGCCGCAGCTTCCAGTTCTCGAAGCGCTAAGCATCGGCATACCCATGCGTCTGGAACAGCCCGCCGGCGGACGGCGGGCTGTTCTGTTTTGCTATCCGTTCACCTTGTGTTGCCGCGCAAGGAATGTCACATAGTGCGGCGCCGCCCGCGGTCGAGATCGCGGTGTGCTGCGTTCCGACGGCCTCGCGCCATTTGCGTGCCAGGTCCGATCACGGAGAAGGTTCGATGGAAAGCCTGGCCTTAAGTGCCGCAAGCATCATGTCGGCGCTTGCCGAGGAAATCGGTCACGCCGTCTCTCCCGCCTGGTGGCAACAGAACGCGGTTGCGCTTTTCAACATCCTGCTGATCGACCTGACGCTCGCCGGCGACAACGCGATCGTGGTCGGCATGGCCGCATCACGTGTGCGCGTGGACATGCGCGCCAAGGTTATTTTCTGGGGCATCGCTGGCGCGGTGATCTTGCGCATTCTGTTTTCCGGCGTGGCGCAGCAAATGCTCCAGGTGATCGGGTTGACACTGGCTGGCGGCCTTTTGCTGCTGTTCGTCTCCTGGAAGATGTACCGGCAGATCGTCGATGGCGACCAGCATTCGATCGATGCGGTCGAAGCCAACCTCGCCTCCGACAGCACGTCTGGCGACGAAACCGGGTTCTGGAGTGCTCTGTGGACCATCATCCTGGCCGACCTGTCGATGTCTCTCGACAACGTGCTCGCGGTTGCCGGCGCGGCCGGTGAATCAACCCTCGTGCTGGTGATCGGCCTGGCCATCGCCATCATCTTGATGGCGGTCGCCTCCACCTACATCGCCAAGCTGCTGGCGCGTTATCCGTGGATCGCGTGGCTCGGGCTGCTCATCATTCTCTACGTCGCCCTCGACATGATCTATCGCGACAGCCACCACGTTGCCTGCGCGGCCTGGGGCGTGGGTTGCTCGGAGACGATTTTCGAAGGCATCATGCATCGGCTCGGGCTTGGCCCGGGAGCCGGGTAGGATCGGACATGACGCAAGTGACCTCACAATCCAAAACCGTCTTCATCGATGGCGAGGCAGGTACCACCGGCCTTGAAATCCGCGAGCGGCTGGCTGGCGCTTCCGACATCGTCGTGCGCTCGATCGATCCGGACAAGCGCAAGGATCCGCAAGCTCGCGCCGCCTTGATGAGAGAGGTGGACCTTGTGGTCCTGTGTCTTCCCGACGACGCGGCCCGGGAGGCTGTTACTCTCGCCGACGCCCTGGGGGAAAACGCACCCAAAATCGTGGACGCCTCGACGGCTCACAGGGTCGCCGAGGGATGGAGCTATGGTTTTGCGGAACTCGACGCGGCTCAGGCCGGCCTGATTGCCGATGCGCAGCGCGTGGCGAATCCAGGCTGCTATCCGACCGGTGGCATCGCGCTGATCCGACCGCTGGTCGATGCCGGCATCCTTCCTGCCGATCACCCCATCACCGTCAACGCGGTGTCGGGCTATTCGGGCGGCGGCAAGTCGATGATCGAGGCCTACGAGGTCAAGAAGACAGCCCCGTCATTCGAGCTCTACGGTCTTGGCCTGGAGCACAAGCACGTGCCGGAGCTGCAAAAGTATTCGAAGCTGTCGCGGCGGCCGATCTTCGTGCCTTCGGTCGGCAACTTCCGGCAGGGCATGCTGGTGTCTGTGCCCTTGCACCTCGGCACGCTGCCGGGCAAGCCCACGGCTGGGGACCTGCGCGAGGCACTTGTCCGGCACTACGCGGGCAGCCGGCTCGTCAGCGTCGTCGATGCCGATGCCTTCAAGGGACGCATTTCTGCGGAAGATCTCAACGGCACGGACGAGATGCAGCTTGCCGTTTTCGGCTCTGATGCGTATGGGCAGGCCGTTCTCGTCGCGCGGCTCGACAACCTCGGCAAGGGTGCCTCCGGCGCGGCGGTCCAGAACATCCGACTGATGCTCGGTCTTTCGGCTGCCTGAGCCGCCGCCCCCGCGCGCTCAATGGCGCGCAGGAGAGCGGCTGATGCGGTGGAGATGCCAGACGGCTGTGGCGAAAACGACTGCCGCGCCGCCCTGGTGGGCAAGTCCGAGGCCGATCGGAATCTCGCCCTGGGCCGCCAGCAGGGTCCAGATCCCCAGCCCCATCTGCGCCAGGATCGTTGCGAACAACAGGCCCGCGGAAACCGTCAAGCGGCCGTCGTCACTGGCGCGCAACTGCCAGACGTGCCAGAGCGCAAGCAGGGCGATGAGATAGGCCAGCATGCGGTGATCGAATTGCACGGTCGTGATGTTCTCGAAGAAGTTCTCGTACCACGGCGACAAGGTCATCAACCCATTGGGGATGAAGCGCCCATCCATCAGAGGCCACGTGTTGTAGGTCAACCCGGCCTTCAGGCCGGCAACAAGAGCGCCTAGCAGTACCTGGACGAACAACACCGCCACCAGCACGCGAGCCATATTGACCTGAGAACGGCCCACTGTTTCCAGCCTTATGGTCGCGTCGCGCGGGCGCAACTCCTCAGCCAGCCAGATCAGTAGCGCGAGGATGAGGAACGCCGTTCCCAGATGCAACGCCAGACGATAGTGGCTGACATCAACCCGGTCGACGAGCCCGGACTTCACCATGTACCAACCGATCGCGCCCTGAAGACCACCCAGTGCGAGCAGGCCGGCAAGCTTCCAGCCGAAGCCACGCGGTATCTTGTTGAAGATCCAGAAAAGCAGCAGCGGCAGGGCAAAGGCGAGACCGATGAAGCGGCCCAGGAATCGATGCGACCACTCCCACCAGTAAATCGTCTTGAAGGCCTCCAGCGACATGCCCTTGTTGATCTGCTGGTATTCGGGGATCTGGCGATACTTGTCGAATTCCTCCTGCCACTCGGCCTCCGAGCGCGGCGGCACGATGCCGTGGATCGGCTTCCATTCGGTAATGGAGAGGCCGCTGTCGGTAAGCCGGGTTGCGCCGCCGACAATCACGAGTGCAAACAGCGCCACGAGCACGGCGTAGAGCCACCAGCGCACCAGCCTGCGGTTGGTATCGATCCGGCGTGTTTCGCCATATACGGCGTCGGGAGCGATTGCTGCGGTCGTCATCGTCTGGTTCCGGTATGGTGACGGTTGAAAGCGGCCCCTGCCTGCCGTATTGCGCGGACAAGCGCAAGCACGTGCCTCGCGACACGCGGTCGCGTTGAAAGGCGATGGTCGTGCGCCATTTTTTCCGCAGGACGGAGTGAACCATGAATCCGCGCATACGCAAGCTGATCGGCATGATCGTTCTCGTCGCGCTGGTGGTCGTCTATGCGGTCGTTGCCGTCACGGTCGCCGTCGCAACGCTGTCGCAGTCGCCCTGGTGGGTGCACATGCTGTATTTCGCGGTGACCGGGCTGTTGTGGATCCTGCCGGCAATGCTGATCATCAAGTGGATGGCGAAACCCGCGGCATCGCGCTGACGTCCGGTGCAGGCGCGTCGAAACGGCTTCCG
>CAZDNY010000191.1:0-6527 GCA_964506885.1 uncultured Hyphomicrobiaceae bacterium
CGCGGAGAAGAACAGCGTCTGGCGGCGCGGTGGCAACAGGCGGCAGATCTTCTCGATGTCGGGGATGAAGCCCATGTCGAGCATGCGGTCGGCCTCGTCGATGACGAGGATTTCGACACCCATCAGCATGATGCGGCCACGCTGGAAATGGTCCAGCAGGCGCCCCGGCGTGGCGATCAGGACATCGACGCCGCGGTCGAGCTTCTTGACCTGATCGTCCATCGATACGCCACCGATGAGCAGGGCGACGGCCAGTTTGTGATTGGTGCCGTATTTCTCGAAGCTCTGGGCGACCTGGGCTGCCAGCTCACGGGTCGGCGCCAGGATCAGCGAGCGCGGCATGCGGGCGCGTGCGCGGCCGGTCTCCAGACGGGAGATCATCGGCATGACGAACGCCGCAGTCTTGCCGGTGCCGGTCTGGGCGATGCCGAGGATGTCGCGCCCGGATATGGCGACGGGAATGCCATCGGCCTGAATGGGCGTAGGGGTGGTGTAGCCGGATGCCTCGATGGCAGCCAGCAGCTTCGGGCTGAGCCCCAGCTCAGCGAATGTCTTGGGTGTCAATTACGATCCTCTCCATCTTCGTCTGACTGGTTCAGCAGCGCTGCCGTGCGACCGCAATCTCGGCCGATGCCGGGGCGGGACGGGCAAGAGAACCAGGACAAAGCGCAGGGGAGAGCAGTGCCGGAAAAGCGGCAAAACGTCTGATAAGGCGTCAAAAAGGGACTAAGTTATATGAGAGGACTACGGCTCTTAAACCCCTGCGCTAACGCCACGGTCGTGCTGACACAGGTCACGGGTAAATGCAAGTGAAAGCCGGATTTATGCAGTGTCTTGTGTCAGATCGCCGCGGACGTGGGGATAATTTCTTCATCCGCGGCGAGACAGGGGGGCGGTCGGGTGCCTGCTCAAGGAGGATCTGATGACGGATGATCTGGTGCTGATTCCGGGACTGCTGTGCACGCGCGCGCTTTATGAGCCGCAGATCGCAGCTTTGGGCGCTCGCGTGAAGGTGCAGGTTGCTGATCATACCGCGGCTGAAACGATGGCCGGGCTGGCGGCGGCAATCCTGGAGCGGGCTCCTTCGCGGTTTGCGCTCGCCGGGCTGTCGATGGGCGGCTACATCGCCTTCGAAATCATGCGGCAGGCTGGTGAGCGCGTGGAGCGGCTGGCCCTCATCGATACGTCGGCGCGCGCGGATGCGCCCGAGCAGAGCGAGAACCGGCGGCGGCTCGTTGCGCTGGCGGAGAAGAAGGGCGTGGCGGTGCCGGCACGCGAGATGTTCCCAAAGCTGGTGGCGCCGTCGCGGGCCGATGACGAACTGCTCCGCGAGGTGTTTTTGGAGATGGCCGAGGTGACTGGCGCCAAAGGCTTCGCCAACCAGCAGGCGGCGATCATGGGGCGCGCGGACAGCCGGCCGACGCTCGGGCAGATCACGTGCCCGACGCTGGTGCTGGTGGGCGAGGACGATCAGCTGACGCCGCCGGAGATGGCGCGTGAGATGGCACAGGGCATCGCGGGCAGCCGGTTCGCGGTCGTGCCGGGCTCAGGCCATTTGTCGACACTGGAAGAACCGGATGCGGTGAGCGCTGAAATCGAAGCGTGGCTCGGAGCGTGATCGGGTGTCGGCCGTCTCGACGCATTGCGTTGGCTCGCCGGTTCATCGGATGGGCTTTGGCGATGAACACTGCGTCTCGTCAGTGAGCATTCGGTGCCAACTGCCGGTGGAACATCTTCATGATGGTGTCCACTTCCATCGACGTCAGGCGGCCGTGATTGCGCAGGAATTCTGAGATGTCGCGATGGGTGTAGCGGCCCTCGATGACCCCTTCGCGCTCGAACAGGCGGAGACGTGCCAGGGTGGACGCGCGCTCGTGACAGGCGACACATTTTTCCTGGTAGAGGAAGCCGGTCTGAAGCATTGCAGAGAATTGCTTGAGCAGGGCGGCGGCATCCGCCGGCGGCAGGCCGCGCGGGTGATGCTCGAGGAAGAGGGCGAGCGGAGCGCCGCTGCTTTTCATAACGACGGCACCGTTCTGCAATTCGAGAGCCTTTTTGGCGAAGTCGCGGGCGTGGGGCTCGTGGCATGACGCGCAGCGGGTCTCGTAGATCACGTGCGGGTCGGGTGCCTGGCTCGTCTGGGCGTAAGCCGGCGCGGAAGCGAGAAACGCGCACGCAGTTGCGATCACGCCGAAATAGCGGGTGAACGCGGATTGGAAATACTTGCGGCGTTGGAACATCGATAGCCCCATCGAGTTTGCCATCCGTGGCGGCGCCCGGGTGGCGTGTTGTCAGTATGAACCTATCTCGAAACAACGATCGACGTTGGTCGATCCCGTCGCAGCGCGCGATGGCCGAATGGTCGCAGGGTGTTCGTCCCGGAGCGATTACCCCGTCAATTCAGGGCAATTGCATGTCGTCGCATTCGAATGCATGGTTGTCGCCGCACAAAGAGAAACGGTCTTGGAGGAAACACGACATGGCCAAAAGGCGCGAAATTCCAGTTGGCGGGCTGTTCGATCGCGGATTGAGCCGCCGGGGCGTGCTGGCCGGTGGTGGTGCCGCGGCGGCTTGCCTGGCGACGGGCATGGGCGCGGGGATCACCGGCGGACAGTTGGCCTTCGCCGCCAGCCCCACCGCGCACACCTTCAAGATGGGTGATATGGAGATCACCGTCGTGTCCGACGGGCACTTGATGCTGCCGGCGCGGTTCGCGGCGCCCGATGCGCCGGAGGCGGAGCGCAAGGCGGCGCTTGCTGCAGCGGGAACGACGGGCGAAATGTCGCAACCGCCGACCAATGTCACGGTCATCAAGACGGGCAACGACATGATCCTGGTGGATGCCGGTTCGGGCCCCAACTTCATGCCGACGGCCGGCAAGCTGTCGGCCAATCTGGAAGCGGCTGGGATTTCTCCCGACGACGTCACCAAGGTGATCTTCACGCATGGGCATCCCGATCATCTTTGGGGAGCGCTCGACGATTTCGAGGAGAGCCCTCGGTTCGCGAATGCCACCCATCTGATCGCCGCCTCGGAGTGGGACTACTGGATCTCGGACGATGCAGAAAAGGGTCTGCCCGCAGACCGTGCGACGTTCGTCGCGGCGGCCCGGCGCAACATCGCCGGTATCGAGAGCAAGGCCGAACGCTTCAAGGCCGGCCAGGAGATCGTACCGGGCATCATGGCCTTCCAGACGGCCGGTCATACGCAAGGACACATCTCGCTGGAGATCGCGAGCGGCGGAGAGACCCTGGTTGTGCTCGGAGATGCATTGACCCACCCGGTGATTTCGTTTGCCCATCCCGAATGGCGTCCGGCTGCCGATCACGTGCCTGAGCAGGCTGCAGAAACACGCAAGAAACTGCTCGACAAGCTGGCTACGGAGAAATCCCGTGTGATCGGCTATCACCTGCCGTTTCCGGGACTTGGCCGGGTCGAGAGGAAGGATGGGGCTTACGCTTATGTAGCTGCCGGGTAAGCCGGGGCGTTTGGCCGCGGGCGGCACGAGAGCCGCCCGTGGCCCCGCGGCGCCGAATGCGTCGATATCCAAATTGCGTGTTACTTGATGTAACTCAATGCTTTACTATGTGGTTCATGAACCTTTTTGTAAGCTTTTGCGGCGTGGCATAAGAAACGAGATGCGAGCGGCGCCGTTAACCTGGGCTTTTTGCTCGGTGTGCGATTGAGCCGTTCGACCCCGGCCTCAGTGTGCGGGGCCCGTGAATTTTGGGCAATACTGCGTGCGTGGCGCGTGAGTTGAGGATTGAAGTCGTGCGTACTCTGGTTCGCTACGGTTTTGTGCCGTTCATGATTCTTGGTCTCAACGGTGCGGCATTCGCCGTCGTCTACAACGGGAATTCGTATGCGTGGCTGGCTCCACTCTTGGCGGTGGCGCTGCTCGCGGTTTTCCTGGCAGAACGTGTTTCGCCCGCGTTCGGCATGTGGAACGAGGATCACGGTGATCAGCCAGCGACCGTCCTGCACGCGATCGTCTACGAAATCTCCAACATCAACGGCGTGCTCCTGATACCGGTGATCGTGTGGCTGTTCCCGTTCCAGGGTATCTGGCCGACGGACTGGCCGCTGATCGTGCAGTTGCTGATGGCGCTGGTGGTCGCAGACTTCGTGTTCATGATGGTTCATTACGTCAGCCATCGCGTACCGGTGCTGTGGCGTCTGCATGCCGTGCATCATGGTGTGCCGCGGCTTTACGGCCTCAACGGGCTGGTGCGCCATCCGCTGCATCAGACCATCGACATGGTGCTGGGCACGGCACCGCTGGTTATCATGGGCATGCCGGTCGATGTGGCTGTCCTGCTGGGCTTCGTCGTGTCGATCCAGCTGCTCGTACAGCATGCGAACGTCGATTACGCGTTGGGACCGTTCCGCAACCATCTCTCGATCGGGCAATTGCATCACCTTCACCACGTCAATTGGGGCAAGGAAGGCGACTGCAACTTCGGTCTGTTCCTGACGCTGTGGGATCGCATGCTCGGCACGTTCCAGCCCGAGCCGTCACGACCGATCCAGGCCCATGACATGGGCGTCGACGAGGTGCCGGACTTCCCCAAGGGCTACATCCAGCAGCTGATCTTCCCGTTCGTCTACAAGCCGGGCGCGGGCAAGCAGTCGGGACTGATGGCATCGGCGGACAAGGATTCCTCCGCAGACAATGGCCCCCCGCACGCATCGCCCGCTGAATAGGTTGGGCGGTCGGCGCGAAAGTGCGGACCGTTCGGCGCTCTAGATATCCAGATCCTTGGCGAAGGCGGCGCGGTCCTGGATGAAGCGGAAACGGGCTTCGGGCTTGGAGCCCATCAGCGCGTTGACGGCCTCTGCAAGTTCGGAGGGGTCACCATCGCCGATTTCGACCCTCAGCATCGCGCGGACCGCGGGGTCCATGGTGGTTTCCTTCAGTTCGGCCGCGTTCATTTCGCCCAGCCCTTTGAAGCGCTGGATCTTGGGCTGAGGCGTCGCCTTGAACTCCTTGCGCAGAAGTTCGTCGCGGTGCCGGTCGTCGCGGGCGTACAGCGATTTCGACCCTTGTGTAATCTTGTAGAGCGGCGGCACTGCCAGATAGAGGTGGCCGTTCTCGATCAGCGGGCGCATCTCCTGATAGAAGAACGTGATCAGAAGCGAAGCGATGTGGGCGCCATCGACGTCGGCGTCGGTCATGATGATGACGCGCTCGTAACGCAGGTCCTCGTCGCGGTACTTGGAGCCGAGCCCCACGCCCAAGGCGGTGATGAGGTCCGACAAGAGCTGGTTTTGAGCGAGCTTGGCGGATGACGCGTTGGCGACGTTCAGGATCTTGCCACGCAGCGGCAGAATGGCCTGGCTCTCTCGCCGTCGGGCGCTCTTGGCGGAGCCGCCGGCCGAGTCACCCTCGACAATGAAAATCTCGGTTCCCTGGGCCTGCTGCATGGTGCAGTCGGCGAGCTTGCCGGGGAGCCGCAGGCGGCGGGTGGCCGACTGGCGGCCGACTTCCTTCTCGCGGCGGCGGCGCATGCGCTCTTCGGAGCGGTCGACGGCCCATTCGAGCAGTGTCTTGGCCTGCTGCGGGTTGTCGGCAAGCCAGTGGTCGAAGGCATCGCGCAGGGCGGTTTCGACGATGCGGGCGGCCTCCTGGGTCGCCAGCTTGTCCTTGGTCTGGCCCTGGAACTCGGGCTCGCGGATGAAGACCGACAGCATCGAGGCGGCGGTGCCCATCACGTCGTCGGAGGTGATCTGGGACGCCTTGCGGTTGGCGACGAGGTCGCCGTAGGCGCGCAGGCCCTTGGTCAGCGCGGTGCGCAGACCGGTCTCATGAGTGCCGCCCTCGGGCGTGGGGATCGTGTTGCAGTAAGAGCGCGAGAATCCGTCGCGGTCGCCGATCCAGGCCACGGCCCATTCCACCGTTCCGTGACCGCCGGGCTTCTCGAGGCGGCCGGCGAAGAGGTCCTTGGCGACACGCGTGGCGCCGCCGATCGTCGCCTCGAGGAAGTCCTTCAGGCCGCCGGGGAAATGGAGTACGGCTTGGGCTGGCGTTTCGTCCTTGTCCTTGATGAGCGCGGGATCGCAGCTCCAGCGGATTTCAACGCCGCCGAACAGATAAGCCTTGGAGCGTGCCATCGTGTAGAGGCGCTCGGGCTTGAACTGGCAGCCCTTGCCGAAAATCTGCTCGTCGGGCTTGAAGCGCACCTTGGTGCCGCGCCGGTTCATGATGGAACCGAGCTTTTCGAGTTTGGTCTGCGCATGTCCGCGCGAGAACACCATGCGGTAGAGCTGCTGGCCGCGTGCGACCTCGACTTCGAGCACTTCGGCGAGCGCATTGACGACGGAGACGCCGACGCCGTGCAGGCCGCCGGAGGTGTTATAAGCCTTGCCGTCGAATTTGCCGCCCGAGTGCAGTGTCGTCATGATGACTTCGAGGGCGGACTTGGTCTTGAACTTGGGGTGCGGGTCGACGGGGATGCCGCGGCCGTTGTCGGCGACAGAGAGGAAGCCGTCGGCGTCCAGATGCACCTCGATGAAGGTGGCGTGGCCGG